>NZ_RZRX01000177.1:0-13648 GCF_003997405.1 Mesorhizobium sp. M2A.F.Ca.ET.042.01.1.1 | reverse complement strand
CGGTCGTTCCCGTCGTCTTGCGGGCTTCGAGATCGGCTTGCGCGTTTCCTGCGTCCTTCAGCGCATAGCGCTGGTTGATCTTGATCTCGAAGCCCGCAAGACGACGGGAACGACCGTCCTCATTCCCTAGAGCATGATGTCGTCCGAAAACCGCTTCACACTTTTCGGCATCATGCCGTAAGCCAACTGCCCTGTTTTCAGCGGCTTGCCGTGCCCGAAGGCACGGCTTCCCTGAAACGCGATGCGGATTTGCTACTGTTCTCAAGAGGTCTATCTTAGCCCTTGAGTTTCCGCTGAAATTCTTGAAGCTCTTTCAAGTTGGGTGCTGCTTTCCGATGAGAGCCGGCCGCGCATACCATGCTTTCGGGAACACAGAACATATCCGGGAAGCCGGATGGGAGGCACTGTGAGTGCAAATCATGACAGGTCGAACCTGCTTGAGGTTCGTGGCCTTACCAAGATTTTCGGCACGCTGACGGCGTGCGATCACATCGATCTCAACATCGCAAAGGGCGAAATCCACGCGCTGCTCGGCGAGAACGGCGCCGGCAAATCGACGCTGGTCAAGATGCTGTTCGGCTCGCTGGAGCCGAACTCGGGCGAGATCTTCTGGGACGGCAAGGCGGTCAAGATCACCAGCCCGGGCGTGGCGAAGAAGCTCGGCATTGGCATGGTGTTCCAGCATTTCTCGCTGTTCGAGGCGCTGACGGCGGCCGAGAACATTGCGCTTTCGCTCAATGACGGTTCGCCGATCAGCACCATCGCGGCGAAGGCGAGGGCGCTTTCCTTCAGCTATGGGCTGCCGCTCGATCCGGACTCCCTGGTCGGCGACCTCTCCGTCGGCGAACGCCAGCGCATCGAGATCATCCGCTGCCTCTTGCAGACGCCGCAGCTCATCATCCTGGACGAGCCGACCTCGGTGCTGACGCCGCAGGAAGCCGACAAGCTTTTCGAGACGCTGGAGCGATTGCGCTCGGAGGGCAAATCGATCCTCTACATCTCGCACCGGCTGGAAGAGGTCAAACGCATCTGCGATCGCGCCACCGTGCTTCGCCACGGCAAGGTGGTCGGCCACTGCAATCCGCGCGAGGAGACGGCCGCATCGCTGGCCCGCATGATGGTTGGCAGCGAAGTCAAGGCCGTGGAGCGCGCGCCGGCCGAAGGCATCGAGACAGCGCCGGCGCTGCTGGAAATCCGCGGGCTGACGCGCAAGCCGGCGACGCCCTTTGCCATCCCGCTGAAGAACATCAATCTCACCGTGCGCGCCGGCGAAGTGATCGGCATTGCCGGCGTTGCCGGCAACGGCCAGGGCGAGTTCTTCGAATCCGTCTCCGGCGAAGTGCTACAGCAGGATGCGGGTTCGGTGCGCATTCGCGGCAAGGACGCCGGCGCGCTCTCCATCACCGGCCGGCGGCTGATGGGCGCCGCCTTTGTGCCCGAAGAGCGCCTGGGGCACGGCGCCGCCCCGCGCATGAAGCTATCGGAGAACCTGCTGCTGTCCCGTCACGCCACCGACGGCAAGTCTTTCGTCGGGTCCGGCGGCATGGTCAAGAACAGCGCCGTCTATAGCGCCGCCCAGCGCATCATCACCGCCATGGACGTGCGCAAGAGCGCGCCCGATCCGGAGGCGGCCGCGCTCTCGGGCGGCAATCTGCAAAAATTCATCGTCGGCCGCGAACTCGACCGCAAGCCGAGCGTCATGATCGTCAACCAGCCGACCTGGGGCGTGGACGCAGGCGCGGCCGCTCGCATTCGCCAGGCCCTGATCGAGCTTGCCCGCAGTGGCTCCGCCGTCCTGGTCATCAGTCAGGATCTCGACGAATTGTTCGAGCTGTCGGATGCGATCGCGGTCATGCACAACGGGCAATTGTCGGCGCCGCTGCCGATCGCCGAGGCGACTTTCGAGAAGATCGGCCTCTTGATGGGTGGCGCCGAGCCCGGCCACGCAGAACACAGCCTGGAGATCGCATGATGCGCATCGAACTGGTCAAACGTCCGCAGCGCTCGGCGCTGTTTTCGGTGCTGTCGCCGTTCATTGCCTTCGCGCTGACGATGATCGCCGGCGCCATCATGTTCGCCTTGCTCGGCGTCAATCCGCTGGATGCATTCAACATCTATTTCATCCAGCCGATCAGCGAGGTGTGGCAATTGCACGAGCTGGCCATCAAGGCAGCGCCGCTGATCCTGATCGCGGTCGGACTGTCGGTCTGCTATAAGGCCAACATCTGGAACATCGGCGCCGAAGGCCAGTTCATCTTCGGCGCGATCTTCGGCTCGATCATCCCGGTGCTGTTCCCGCAATTCGAAGGCCCGCTGGTGATCCCGCTGATGCTCTTGCTGGGCATGGTCGGCGGCGCCTTTTACGCATCGATCCCGGCGTTTTTGAAGACGCGCTTCAGCACCAATGAGATCCTGACCAGCCTGATGCTCGTCTATGTCGCGCAGCTTTTCCTCGACTGGCTGGTGCGCGGCCCATGGCGTGACCCGCAAGGCCATGGCTTCCCGCAGACCATCCAGTTCGGCGATTCCGCGGTGCTGCCGGAGCTGATGCCCGATGCCGGCCGCGCCAATTGGGGCTTCGTCTTCGCCTTGGTCGCCGCCGTAGCGATCTGGCTGATGATGAGCCGCATGCTGAAAGGTTTCGAGGTGCGCGTTCTGGGTTCCAGCCCAAGGGCAGGGCGCTTTGCCGGCTTCGGCTTGAACCGGATGGTGTTCTTCACCTTCCTTCTGTCCGGCGCGCTGGCCGGTCTGGCAGGCATTTCGGAAGTTTCCGGCGCCATCGGCCAGTTGCAGCCGGTGATCTCGCCGGGCTACGGCTTCACCGCCATCATCGTCGCCTTCCTCGGCAGGCTCAATCCGCTGGGCATCGTGGCCGCGGGTCTCGTCCTGGCACTGACCTATCTCGGCGGCGAGGCGGTGCAGAGCGCGCTCGGCATCTCCGACAAGGTGGCGCGCGTGTTCCAGGGCATGCTTCTGTTCTTCGTGCTCGGCTGCGACACGCTCATCCACTACCGCATTCGCCTGATCGGCGTGACGCTGATGAAGCCGAACGCCGCGAAGCTCGATGCAGCGCCCAAGCTCGAGGAGGCACGCTGATGGACATCACCGTCAACATCCTTTTGACCATCGCGACCGCGGCGACGCCACTTCTAATCGCGGCGATCGGCGAACTGGTCGTCGAGCGCTCGGGCGTGCTCAATCTCGGCGTCGAGGGCATGATGATCATGGGCGCCGTCGGCGGCTTCGGCGCCGGCTATCTCACCGGGTCGCCTTGGATCGGCCTGCTTGCCGCAATCATCGTCGGCGCGCTGTTTTCGCTGCTGTTCGCGGTCATGACGCTGTCGCTCGCGACCAACCAGGTTGCGACCGGCCTGTCGCTGACACTGCTCGGCCTCGGCCTCTCCGGCATGATCGGCACCAGCTTCGTTGGCCAGCCGGGCGTGAGGCTGCCCAATCTCGATATCCCGGTGATCAGCTCGATCCCGGTCGTCGGCAAGCTGATCTTCGGCCAGGATCCGGTCTTCTACATCTCGATCGCGCTCACCGCGGCGGTCATGTGGTTCCTGTTCAGGACGCGCACGGGGCTTACGCTTCGCTCGATCGGCGACAGCCACACGTCGGCGCATGCGCTGGGCATCAAGGTCATCCGCTACCGTTACCTGGCGGTGATATTCGGGGGCGCCTGCGCCGGCCTTGCCGGCGGGCACCTGTCGCTGGTCTATACGCCGCAATGGGTGGAGAACATGAGCGCGGGCCGCGGCTGGATCGCGCTGGCTCTGGTGGTGTTCGCGTCCTGGCGTCCATGGCGGGTGCTGGCAGGCGCCTATATCTTCGGCGCGGTGTGGATCGGCCAGCTTCATGCACAGGCTTTTGGCATTCCTGTGCCTTCGCAGTTTCTTTCTTCGCTGCCCTATCTGGCAACCATCGTGGTTCTCGTTCTAATCTCGCGCAACAAGCGGCTGACAATGATGAACACGCCGGCTTCGTTGGGGCAGCCATTCGTTCCGGATCGTTGACGACAACAAAAAGACGGGAAGCTCCAAGGCTCAACTCAGAGAGGTAACACAATGAAAAAACTGCTTATTGCGTTGATGACCACGGCTGCGGCCCTGTCGGTCGCGGCAACCGCCGAGGCGGCCGACAAGCTGAAGGCCTGCTGGGTCTATACGGGTCCGATCGGCGACTTCGGCTATTCCTACCAGCACGACCAGGGCCGCCTCGAAGTCGAGAAGGCGCTCGGCGACAAGGTCGAGACCGCCTATCTCGAAAACGTCTCGGAAGGCCCGGACGCTGACCGCGCCTTCGAGCGCCTGGCGCGCGAGAAGTGCAAGATCATCTTCGGCACGTCCTTCGGCTTCATGGACGCCGAGGTGAAGGTCGCGAAGAAGTTCCCCAAAGTGATGTTCGAGCATGCCACCGGTTTCAAGACCGGCAAGAATCTCGGCATCTATAACGCCCGCTTCTATGAAGGCCGGTACGTGCTCGGCCAGATCGCGGCCAAGGAATCGAAGAAGGGCCTTGCCGGCTACATCGTGTCCTTCCCGATCCCGGAAGTGGTGATGGGCATCAACTCCTTCATGCTCGGCGCGCAGTCGGTCAATCCCGACTTCAAGGTCAAGATCGTGTGGGTGAATTCCTGGTTCGATCCCGGCAAGGAGGCCGACGCAGCCAAGGCGCTGTTCGACCAGGGCGCCGACATCATCGTGCAGCACACCGATTCCACCGCTGCGCTGCAGGTCGCCGAGGAGCGCAAGCTGCACGGCTTCGGCCAGTCGTCGGACATGATCAAGTTCGCGCCGAACGCGCAGCTCACCTCGCTCACGGACGAATGGGGTCCCTACTACATCAGCCGCGTGCAGGCCGCGCTCGACGGCACCTGGAAGCCGGACAATGTGTGGCTCGGCATCAAGGACGGCGCCGTCAAGCTCGCGCCCTTCACCAACATGCCCGACGACGTGAAGGCAATGGCGGAGGCAACCACGAAGAAGATCGCCGGCGGTTGGAACCCCTTCACCGGACCGGTCTCCAAGCAGGACGGCTCACCGTGGCTGAAGGACGGCGAGGTTGCCGACGATGGCACGCTGCTCGGCATGAATTTCTACGTCAAGGGCGTCGACGACAAGCTGCCGCAGTAAGCTGCACCTTGTTGATGTTAAAACCGAAAGGGCGCCGCGCGGCGCCCTTTCTCATTCGGTGTGCCTTCGCTTTGGAGGACGATCAGACGGCCGATCCATAAAGATCGTAAGCGTCCGCGCGATCGATCTTGACGGTGACGATGTCGCCGGCGCGCAGCGGCCGCCGCGACTGGATGTGGACCGAGCCGTCGATCTCCGGCGCATCGTATTTGGTGCGGCCTTTGCCGGATGCGCCATGCGCCTCATCGACCAGCACCGGCAGGCGCTTGCCGACTTTCTTGCCCAACTGCGCGGCCGAAATCTTCTGCTGGCGCTGCATGAAGCGGTGCCAGCGCGCTTCCTTGATCTCCTGCGGCACCTGTTCCAACCCGAGGTCGTTGGAGCGCGCGCCCTTGACCGGCTCGTATTTGAAGCAGCCGGCGCGGTCGATCTTGGCCTCGTCCAGCCAGTCGAGCAGCATCTGGAAATCGTCCTCGGTCTCGCCGGGGAAACCGACGATGAAGGTGGAGCGAATGGCGAGATCCGGGCAGACCTCGCGCCAGCCGCGGATGCGGTCCAGCGTCTTTTCGCCATGCGCGGGGCGCCGCATGTTCTTCAGCACCTGCGGCGAGGCGTGCTGGAAGGGGATGTCGAGATAGGGCAGGATCTTTCCTTCCGCCATCAGCGGAATGACGTCGGCGACATGCGGGTAGGGGTACACATAATGCATGCGTATCCAGATGCCGAGCTTGCCGAGCTCCTCGGCAAGGTCGAGGAATTTTGCCCGCACCTCGCGGTCGCCGAACATCGATGTCTGGTACTTGATGTCGACGCCGTAGGCGCTGGTGTCCTGCGAGATGACGAGGATTTCCTTGACGCCGGCCTTGGCGAGTTTTTCGGCTTCGCGCAGTACGTCCGCCGCCGGCCGCGAGACGAGATCGCCGCGCAGCGCCGGGATGATGCAGAAGGTGCAGCGGTTGTTGCAGCCCTCGGAAATCTTCAGATAGGCGTAGTGGCGCGGGGTGAGTTTCACGCCCTGCGGCGGCAGCAGATCGACATAGGGATCGTGGCTGGGCGGAGCCGCCTCGTGCACCGCCGCCATCACGCTCTCATAGGCCTGCGGGCCGGTGATCGCCAGCACATTGGGATGCTTCTCGCGGATGACCTCCGGCTCGGCGCCGAGGCAGCCGGTGACGATGACGCGGCCATTTTCGGAAAGCGCGGAACCGATGGCGTTGAGCGACTCGTCGCGGGCGGAATCGAGGAAGCCGCAGGTGTTGACGACGACGAGGTCGGCGCCATCATGCTTGCGCGCGATCTCATAACCTTCGGCGCGGAGCCGCGTGATGATGCGCTCGGAATCGACGAGCGCTTTCGGACATCCAAGACTGACGAAACTGACGCGTGGGGCGGACATAAACCTGTTTTCCAAGAGGTGAAGGCGAGATCGAGGATTGAGCCTTCGGCTCTGAAGGTCGATCTACGGCGCGGCTTTGAGCCATTTCGCGCGGCGCAATAGCACGCTTCGGCACAGAAGCAAACCTGCCGCCGGCCAGGACAAGAAGCTTGCGCCAGGCATTTGCCCTGAAGCGCGTCGCGATCTTTCAGATTCGCTCCATCCGCTTTAGGTTTTTGATTTTACGCATGTCTTATCCCGAAACCGGTTCCCACTTTCGGGAGACATGCTTTAAGAGCGCTAGTGACCGTCCGATCCGAACCAGGGCGCCAGGAAGGCAAAATGGTCGGGGAACTGCTGCACGGCGCCGCCAAGAAGCATGTTGATCGCCACGTACAAGATGATCAGCAGACCGATATAGGCGATCCAGCGATATCGGTGCAGCAGCCGGGCGACGAAGGATGCGGCAAAACCCATCAGGGCGATCGAAAGGGCCAGCCCGATGATCAGCACCGTCGGATGCTTCATGGCGGCGCCCGCGACGGCGAGCACATTGTCGAGCGACATCGAGACATCGGCGATGACGATCTGCCAAGCGGCCTGCGAGAAGGTCTTGCGCGCACCCTTCCCGGCGACGGATCCGTCCTTGTTGTAGTCGCTGTTCGACAGCGCTTCGGTCGCGTCGCGCTCGTCGTCATGGCTGACGCGCAATTCGCGCCACATCTTCCAGCAGACCCACAGAAGCAGAAGCCCGCCGGCGATGAGCAGCATCGGGCCGATGCTCAGCAGCCATTGCGTGATGAGGGCGAAGACGATGCGCAGGACTGTCGCCGCCGCGATGCCGACAATGATGGCGCGCTTGCGCTGATCCGCGGGGAGGCCGGCGGCCGCGAGGCCGATCACAATTGCGTTGTCGCCGGCGAGCGCGAGATCGATTGCGACGACCTGAAGGAGAGCTGAAACGCCTGCGGCAGTGAATATTTCCATAGACTAGAAATCCCTTGCCTGAAACGCGGGTCGCCCAATACCCAGACGGCCCTAAAGGCATGGTTCACCGGCGTCAAGACGCAGGTTCGGACATCGCCGGAAAACGGCGCCGCCAGCGCAAGCCCTCAATCATTTCGGGTGTTCGCCGGTCAGGCGGCCGGGCGGGAACTAGAGCCGTTCACCGTTTCGCGGAAACGGCGAACCGCTCTATCCCTTTGTTTTGACGCAATTCCGGGCGGAAAACCGCTCACACTTTTCCTGGAATTGCTCTAATCGTAGAGATTGTATTTGGCCCAGTCGGATTCCGGGATTTCGTCGCCGATCTTGTAGCGGAACTGCAGCACCTGCATATGGTCCGGCGCGGTCTGGCATTTGAACTTCAGCCGGTACCATTGGCCCTTGCTGCGGAAGGCGGCGCCCGAACTCTTGATGGCATCGGCGCTCATCTGCGGCGTGGCAAAGGCGTAGGCCACGACGCGGTCGGCCTTGTAGTTGCGATCGTCGTGGCTGATCCGGTCGAGCACTTCGGCATCGCACCGCTGCTCGAGGCGGGTTTCGGGATCGAGTTTCATCAGGCCGGCGCGCAACGCATTGTCCATCGCCTTGGCCGGCAAGACCGGCGTCAGCGACGCCAGAACCATCAGGCAGAGCTTTTTCATGGGCGCGAGAAGCAGCATATTTTGTCCGAGAAATCAAATAAACGGTGTTTCACCAACGGTTGACCGCCATGGGCGTCAGGACCGCTTCAGGCCGCCAACTAATACAGGCGCGCAACTCTTGGTGGCCTGCGACTTGCAGAACCGCTAATGCGCACAAAGGTCCGGGCCGGCGGCTTGGGGTGCTGACCAGTATGAGCCAGGCGACTTCTGGCGCTAGCTCTGTAACCAGGCGGAACCCTTCCACCTGTTCGATGCTTTTCACTGTCGCAATTCGATAAGCGCTGTTGTTGGCCAAGCCCTCCCCGACGAAGAACACAGCGACGCAGGCGACCACCAGAATGATCGGTCGCATGGAACTCTCCCTCAAAAGCTCCTCGTACCCGCCGATAGGATTATGCTCTCGTCGTTGCGGACAACATGTAGTTGACGTAACGTTAACGCAGGCGCGACCATTTCGGATTGTGCAGGGTGAGGGCGTTTCAATGAAACTCGTTGTCTTTGGCGTAGCAATGGTATTGGCCGCCACCGGAGCAGCTGTTGCGAAAGAGAAGAAAAAGGTAGCCGCCGCTCAGGCAGCAATCTCTTGTCCTGCAGCACATATGAAGGCTGGCAGCGGCAAGCCGGCACCGAAACTGGATTGCAAATCAACAGGCACGGTGGTTGTTGCGCGTCCGTCAAATCAGGCCGCAAATTTCCTGGACCATCGCTTAGGGTACGACACCGATCCGTGGATCCCGACTGGCTATTGACGGCCAGCCTCGGCTTGCAGGGCCTTTTTCATATCCGGTTAGGCTAAAAGTTATGTCGCGGCCCGACGACTTGGTTTAAGTTATTGATTTTATTGGATCTATGGCGGAGGGAGTGGGATTCGAACCCACGGTGAACTTGCGCCCACGCCGGTTTTCAAGACCGGTGCCTTAAACCGCTCGGCCATCCCTCCATCGTGATCTTCACGAGGCGCTTCGTTCCGTAAGGCCGTGCCGGCAGGAACGCGAGCGCTCCATGCTGTAGTGCGCGGCGCAAAGATCTGTCAATCGCAGGAAAGGCTCAATCAACGTTCTCGGGAGCCGGACGGTTGCAGGAAGCCGGTCGGATGCAATTGACAATGCCTCCAAGACCCTGCCGATCTCTACCGGCTAGTGTTCTAACGGGGAATTCATGAAAAAGATTTATGAGAAGCCGGTTTTGACGAAGCGCTCGAAGCTCTCGCAAGTCGTCGCCAACGGGTCGATACCGCGGTAACACCGGAGAGTCGGTCCCGGCGCTTCAGCCGGTTTGACGGCGGAAGTCTGCCGCCATCGCTGAAGCCGCGGCTCAGGCAGCACCACTTCCGCGTCCGCGCCATAATCTCGCCCTGTTGTGGCCATAATCGATT
Organism: Mesorhizobium sp. M2A.F.Ca.ET.042.01.1.1; assembly: GCF_003997405.1. Lineage (NCBI taxonomy): Bacteria > Pseudomonadati > Pseudomonadota > Alphaproteobacteria > Hyphomicrobiales > Phyllobacteriaceae > Mesorhizobium > Mesorhizobium sp. M2A.F.Ca.ET.042.01.1.1. The sequence continues at coordinate 4,117 of NZ_RZRX01000177.1, read as the reverse complement.
AACATCGTGATAAGCAATTCCTGTGCAAAAAAGGGATTGGGGATCAAGGTGTTGGCCTAAACGGGCGACTTCTGGCTCCGTCGGGTGCGGCACGGTAGGGGACAATCGAAAACATGCAGACTCCGACGCGCCCGCGTCTTCGTCGCGCTTCTGCTTTCGCCCTGTGCGCCCTTTCGGGCCTGCTGCTGGCCGCCTGTGCCTCACAGCCCGAGCCGAAGGGGATGGTCTACAAGAAGGCCCGTCCCAAGGAATATTTCGCCGAATCCGAATATGGCGTGAAGGCAAGCCCGCGCGTCCAGTTCATGCGCCGTGGCGGCGGCCGCGACCAGCTCGGCAAGCCCTACCAGGTTCGCGGCAAGTGGTATTATCCGAAGGAAGACAAGAAGGGCTTCACCAAGGTCGGGCTGGCCTCCTGGTATGGCGATGCCTTTCACGGGCGTTTGACCGCCAATGGCGAAGTCTATGACATGACGCATCTGACGGCTGCGCATCCGACGATGCCGCTGCCGAGCTATGCCCGCGTCACCAATCTGGAGACCGGCAGTTCCGTGATCGTTCGCGTCAACGACCGCGGTCCCTATCATGAAGGCCGCATCATCGACGTCTCCGAACGCGCCGCGCAGATGCTCGACTATGACAAGGTCGGCACGGCCCGGGTCAAAGTCGAATATGTCGGACGCGCGCCGCTCGATGGCGATGACGACCAGTATCTGGTGGCCTCCTACCGCCCCGGCAACAACCGGCCGGATCCGTCGGACGGCCTGCCGACCGGTGTGATGGTGGCCATGAACGGCCCGTCGCCGAGCTTGTCGGTGGGCGCGCCGCCGGCCGCCGTGCCGTTCCCTGGCCAATTGACCAATTCGGGGCAGGCCTTTGCCGCGCAGCCGGGCCTGTCGGAGCAGCCGACCGTGCAGCCGGCAGCCTTCTCGCCGCAAGATGCCAGCGATGTCGTGCTGCCCGATTTCGGACCGATCGTGCCGGAGCGGCCGGATCTCGGCCTGCCGCCGAACTCGCCCTTCGCCATGGCTTCGCTGTCCTATGCGGATGAGCGGGTGAAGCGCGCCGATGTGTTTGCCGCGCTCGATGCCGGAGGCATGTCGCCGGCCGATATCCTGCAATCGTGGAAGAAATCGAACCGCCAGGAACAGGCGCCTGGATCCGACTACGTCGCCGCCGGCTCCTTCGACGAAGCCGCCGAGGCCAAGCGCGTGGCCGCGGCGCTCGAGCCGTTCGGACGGACCGAGATCCAGCGCACCGAGCTCGACGGCAATGACTGGTACGCGGTCAATGTCTATCCCGATGGGCACGGCAGCATTGACGACCTGCTCCAGGCAGCCTGGTCGCATGGCGCGCCGGACGCGCTGGTTGTGCGTAACTGATCAAATTCGCACCGCACGTTGATCCGGCCGAAAAAACCCTGCTAGCTTGGCCGCGGGGTAGTCTTGGCGCAATTCCGGGCGACTCTCCGGTTTTGCTCAAATTGGGGTCGACATTTCATGCAATTGCGCATTCTTCCGCCTTTCGCCAGCCTTCTGGGATTGGTGCTGGCGCTGCTTTGCGCCGCCCCGGCGAGCGCGCAGCTGTTCGAGACCAAGGCGACGCAGGCGTTCATGATCGATGCGGACACCGGCACGGTGCTCTTCGCCAAGGACCCCGACAAGCCGATCCCGCCGGCCTCGATGGCCAAGCTGATGACGATGGAGATGGTCTTCAACGCCATCAAGTCGAAGCGGATCACGCTCGACGACACGTTCGTCGTCAGCGAAAACGCCTGGCGCACTGGCGGCGCGCCGTCCGGGACCTCGACCATGTTCGCCAAGCTCAAATCCGAGGTCCGCGTCGAGGACCTGATCCAGGGTGTCACCGTGCAGGCCGCCAATGACGGCTGCATCGTGCTTGCCGAGGGCATGGCCGGCTCGGAAGCGAATTTCGCCGCGCAGATGACGGATCGTGCCCGCCAGCTCGGCCTGTCGAAATCGACCTTCGTCAATTCGACCGGCCTGCCTGCCGACGGCCAGCAGACGACGGTGCGCGAGCTGACGATGCTGGCCCTGCATCTGTGGCGGGACTATCCCGAGTTCTTCCACTATTACGGCCAGCCGGACTTCACCTGGAACAAGATCGCGCAGAGGAACCGCAATCCGCTGATCGCTATGGGCATCGAAGCCGACGGCTTTGTCGCCGGCGCCAGCGAACAGGCGGGCTTCGGCCTGGTCGGCACCGTCAATCACAACGGCATTCGCGTGATCGCCGCGCTCACCGGGCTGGCGAATGACCGCGAACGCTCCGAAGAGGCGCGCAAGCTGCTCGACTGGGGCTCGCGGTCCTTCCAGAAGACCGAGATCTTCGCCAAGGACGAGGTGGTCGGCGAAGCGCAGGTCTTCGGCGGCGCCAAATCCGGCCTGGCCTTGAAAGCCAAGGGCCCCGTGGACATCTTTCTGCCGATAGCCAACCGCGACAAGCTGACCGCCAGGATCGTCTATCAGGGTCCAGTGTCGGCGCCGGTCGAGGAAGGGCAACCGGTCGGTGAGCTGCGCGTTTGGATAGGCGATACGCTGAGCCAGCAGACGCCGCTCTATGCCGCCGAATCGGTGAAGGTGGGCACGCTGCCGCAGCGTGCGCTCGACGCGGCCAAGGAACTCGCTGTCGGCTGGCTGCGTCAGAAACATTTGTGATCGGGCAAGTTCGTGGACCTTTTGTCGGACGGGAGCTATGACAGCGGCCAGCACGGGCAAAGGCAGTCTCGATTGGCGAGCGGATTTTTCATTACCTTCGAGGGCGGCGAAGGAGCAGGCAAGTCGACGCAGATCGAGCGGCTGGCGCGGCGCATGCGCGCCAAGAAATACGAGGTGCTGGTCAGCCGCGAGCCGGGTGGATCGCCTGGCGCCGAGGCGGTAAGGCACGTTCTTCTGTCCGGCGCGGCCGAGCCGTTCGGCCCGAAGATGGAGGCAATCCTGTTCGCTGCCGCGCGTTCCGACCATGTCGAGCAGGTCATCCGGCCGGCGGTCGAGCGCGGCTCGATCGTGCTGTGCGACCGCTTCATCGATTCCTCGCGAGTCTATCAGGGTGTCACGGGCGGTCTTGATGCCGATTTCATGAAGGCGCTGGAGGCCGTGGCCATCAACGGCTTGATGCCGGACATGACGCTGATCTTCGACATCGATCCGGCTGAAGGCCTGAAGCGGGCGGCCGCGCGGCGCGGCGCCGGTGACGCCGCCGATCGCTTCGAGAAGGAGACCTTGGCCATCCACCGGCGGCGGCGCGAGGCTTTCCTGGCCATCGCCGCGGCGGAGCCGGAGCGGTGCATCGTCATCGACGCGGCCGCCGATCCCGATACGGTGGAAAATGTCGTCACCGCCGCCGTCTTCGCGGCGCTGGAAGAGAGGACGCCGGCGCAAAGGATCGAGACGGCGCCGGCATGATCTTCGAACGCATCGCTCCAGAGCAGCACGACACGCTGGACGGCGTGCCCGAGCCGGCCGAAACGCCGCGGCTGATCGGCCACGCGACGGCGGCTGGGATGCTCGCCGGCGCCTACCGCGCGGGCAAGCTGCCGCATGCGCTGATCTTTGCCGGGCCGCTCGGCATCGGCAAGGCGACGCTGGCGTTCCATCTGGCGCACCATCTTCTGAAATATCCGGATTACAGGACGGCGCCCGACGCGCTTGCCGTTCCCGATCCGGCGTCCCCGCTGTTTCGCCAGATCGCCACCGGCGCGCATCCGGGCGTGCTGCATCTGACGCGCCCCGCCAACGACAAGACCAAGAGCTTCAAGACGGTGCTGACCGTGGACGAAATCCGCAGGGTCAGCCGCTTCCTGTCGATGACCTCGCATGACGGCAGCTACCGCGTCGTCATCGTCGACCCGGCCGACGACATGAACACCAACGCCGCCAATGCCTTGCTCAAGAATCTCGAGGAGCCGCCGGCGCGCACCTTGTTCATTCTGATCGTGCACGCGCCGGGCAGCCTGCTGCCGACGATCCGCTCGCGTTGCCAGATGGTGCGGCTGGCGCCTTTGGCCGCTGACGAGCTGATTGCGGTGCTGGAGACTATCGAACCGCCGCCGCCGGATGATGCGGCCGCACGCGCGGCGCTCGCCGAGCGGGCAGGGGGC
>NZ_RZRX01000176.1:0-13712 GCF_003997405.1 Mesorhizobium sp. M2A.F.Ca.ET.042.01.1.1 | reverse complement strand
TTCGAGTTCCGACTGATCGAAAATCTCGACCAGCCGCTCGAACGGCACGGCGCAGAGCAGCTCGATGGCTGTTTCGCGAGGCTCGTGATTGAGGGCTTCGACGACGTCGGCGACGTGATCGTTGGCAAGAACACGGGCGACGGCGACGGCTTCGTCGTCCGATACGGGTGCGAATTCGTTCATGGCTCACTCCTTGCCGTCCGGCAGGACGTGAGCCGTTCAGGTCACGTCAGGGCGGACGGCGGTTGCGTTCGACTGTGACTGTCGCCAGGCATGGCGGGTTGACCTTTCTGCTCGCGGGGTTCGAGTTTGAATTTGGCGAGCGGGCGCAACATAGGAGCGCTTTTTGCCGAGTCAATTGTCAAAAGCTCGGAAATCGGGTGAGGTGAGGCCGGATCGCGAGACTGTGACCGGCAGCCGCAGCAGCCAAGCTATGGAAGCAGGTAAAAGCTTGGCCTGATTGCTATTTCTGCTTCAGCCGGCGGAAGCGCAGCCATTTGTCCTCGGTCGGCCGCGGCGGCTGAGTGAGGATCGTGGTGAGCTCGCGCGGCAGGCTGGGAGCGAGCGGCTTCTTGGTGGCGACGCCGTCGGCGATCGCGACCACGCTGTGGTAGAATTCCTCGCCGGAAAGCGAGCGCGGCGGCACTGCCTCGTGCATGACGCTGATTACGGTGACGTTCGGACAATTGTCCTTGATCGCTTGGTGGAAGGCTATCTTGCCATCGGGGTCGAGCGCGCCGGTCGCCTCATCGAGGAAGAGAAGCCCGGGCTGCTGCAGGATGATGCGCGCGACCACCAGCTTCTGCTTCTGGCCGCCCGAAAGCACCTGGTCCCAGATCTTGCCTTCGCGGCTCTCGTCGGCCAGGTGTTCGATGAAGTCGCCGAGACCGGCCTTGTGCAGGGCGGCCGCAACTTGCATATCGCCGTGGTCGTGCTCTGAGCCCGGCAGGCAAACGAGCTGCTTCAGTGAGACCTGCTGAAGCTTGACCTCCTGCGCGGCATAGAAGCTCGTCACGCTTTCCGGGAACACGATGGTGCCGCGCCCATAGGGCCAGAGGCCGTTGATCGCCTTGATCAGCGAAGTCTTGCCGCAGCCGGACTCGCCCTTGAGGAAGGTCCATTCGCCGCGGCGGAAACGGAGGTTCGCAGCGCTGAGGAAAGGTGTGGCGTCCTCGCCTTGATGGGCGAGTTCCAACTTCTGGATCGTGAGACCGAAAACCGGATTCTGGCTCGCGTAGCTGAAGTCGGATCGGCCGGTCTGCTGGTAGAATTCCCGCGGGCGCTGGACGTTCTCGATCGCGTTGGCGAGCTCGGTCACGCGCTGGCTGTTGGCTCTGAGCGTCGCAATCGCCGGCATGACATGGATGAACCACGAGCACTGGCTGATCAACTGGGCGACCATTTCGGAACCGGTGATGTAGCCTTTGTAGTCGAGGCGGTTGTGGATGAACGACAAGAGGCCTGGCGCGTAGGCAACGATACGGGCGCCGACGAAATTGTAGATCAGCTCGAACGAGGTGTAGCTGGTATTGACGATATTCAGTCGGCCCCATGTCTTGTCGATATCGACATAGAGCCTGTCATGCATCGACTTCTGCACGTCCTCGCCATGCGAGGCGGCAACATGGAAGCTGCGGCGCAGGAATGTAATGAGTTCGCTGCGGTAGCTGCCCTCCGCCTGTTGCATGCGGACATTGAGCCGCTCGAGCAGGCGTCCGAGCTTGACCGCGATCCAGGTGTTCAGCGGCACGTAGATGGCGACGGCAAGGAAAGCCAGCACCGCGGTGCCATAGCCGCCCAGGAATTCTAGGCCTTTGACCTCGACCGATGATCCGATCAGGTTTTCGCCGATGAAGTAGAGCGACGTCGCCACGCCAAGCACGCCCATGGCAAGCCCGATGGCTCCGCCGGTCATGTCCTTGATCGATTCCTGGATCCGCTGGTCGATATTGTCGGGAGCGACGATGCCGCTGGCCGCCGAACCATGCTGGGCATGGAAATGGGTATGATTGCCGTCTAGCAGGGCTTGGTTGAACTGGTTGTCCAGCCAACCGCGCCATTTGCGGTGCAGGGTCGTTGAAACGAGGTTGCGCACGCCGGTGAAGCCGGCATCCTTCAGGATCACCAGCAGTACCAGTATGCCGGCGTTGGTCAGGATGGTCTGCAGCGGATGGGTGTTGGCGGCATCGTGGAGGAAGGCGATCGAATTGCCGAGTTCGCCCAGCGCCACGGCAAACCAAACGCCGGCCTTGCTGGAGAGAGCGGTGAGGGCGGCGATGACGAAGGTGAGCGTCCAGGCTTCCTTCCACCGGTCGGAGAACCAGTAGGCTCGCATCAGCCCCCAGAATGTACGCATCGACGATACCGGCGTCAGGGACGAGGTCTTTGCCTCGCTGGATGTTTGCTCCGGTACTGTACGTTGCGGTCTACCGACCCCAGTCACGATCCCGCCCAAACCTTTCTAGTTTTGTTACACAGGGTAACACCAATTGATCATTTTCCATTAATTTTCTGCGCGCGAATGTGAACAGGGTTACCCCGCCGTGGCGCGAGGGCAACAGAAAGCCAATGCCCAGAGACCATCCATCGCGCTGATTTCGGCTTTTATTCCAGTGTGTTAAAGGCAATTGAGCCAACAGACGGAAAGCTTCCCTTAGGGAAGCAAAAAACACGGGTTTGTGAACGAAAAAGGGGTGCCGGTCAGCCGAAATGGCTACTGGACGGTGACCGGAATGCCCGAAAATTTGCCGTCGATGACCTCTTCGGGCTTGCCCGATTCGTCTTTTCCGGAGGCGCTGAAATGACCGGAAATGGTCTTTGCGGCTGCGTCGTATTTGTCGATGACGATCTCGCCGCTGCTGAAACGGACATGGCCTACCATGGCGCCGGAATCGAGAATGTTGAAGTTGGCGCTGTTGGCAGGCGAGCCCGTCTTGAGTGGATAGCCGCCGGCAAGGTCGTTCGGATCCTTCAGCTCGAGCATCGAATTGAAGGTCATGGTCGGCGCCCCCTGTTCTGTGCCCGACAAGTTCAGCATCGGCTTGCCGCCCATCTGCATCGTCTGGGCCAAGGTGAAGGACGCCGTCCAGGGCTTGCCCTCGAAAGTCGCCGACATGACGGCTTCCTCGGCGGACACGCGCTGCAATGTCAGCGGAAGCCCAAGGGCGAGTGGCAAGCACAACAACGACAATGCGCGACGCCTGACCGCCATTCGGTGACCCTTCAAATCAGCTGACCCTTGCCGTTCCTAGCTCAGCGCGGTGTTCGGGGCGATTCACCAGATCGTGTTTTGACGGCTGAACAGGATTTGACAACGCCCGCCTGCCGGGTCGAATCTGCCGGCGATGGTTTATGTCGAGGGGGATGACATGCCTGCACGCAAAATCGCCGCCGGGCTGCTTAGCATTTTCACCTGTCTGTCGGCGGCGCATGCCGGCAGCCAGAGCATTCCGGCCAGCGCCGAAGGCCAGGTCGAATTCAACACGCCGTCCGGCAATATCGGCTGCATCTACACGCCGAAGGGCGGCACCAGCACCTACCAGCCGCGGGATGGCGGGCCGGAGCTTTCCTGCTCGCGCGTCGAGCCGAGCAATGTCACGGTGATTTTGGGACCCAAAGGGCCGGCGGCACTGATCAAGAATCCCGGCGAGCAGGGCTGTTGCAGCGACGCGACCAAGCTCGGCTACGGCAACAGCTGGAGCCAGGGGCCGTTTTCCTGCCAGTCGTCGACGAAGGGACTGAGCTGCACTGGCAGCAATGGCCACGGATTCTTCCTGAGCAAGGCCAAGGTGACCGCGAAATAGGAGAACCGTAGCCTTTCGCCCGAGCTGCGCCGGACGATGCTCAGTCCGCGACGGTTTCCAATTCGCCGCGCGCCTTGGCCCGGGCCACCTGGCGGATCGCGTCGGCAAGCGTGTCGGCATCTTGTGCGCCCATCACCGCGTATTTGCCCTCAAGCAGGAAGCAGGGCACACCGGTGATGCCCATGCGCGATGCGGTGGCGATCTCGTTGCGGACCGCCTCGACGTCGGCGTCGGTTGGCAGCAGCGTCTCGACCACCGATGCATCCATGCCGGCCTCGCCGGCGGCCTTCACCAGCACGGCATTGTCGCCGATATTGGCGCCTTCCTCGAAATTCAGCTGGAAGAGGCGGCGCACCAGCCGGTTCTGCACATCTTCGCCCGCGGCGCCCGCCCAGCGGATGACGCGATGCGCGTCCAGCGTGTTGGCCGCGACCTTGATGGCACCGAATGCGAAGTGGATTCCCTCGGCTTCGCCCAGCGGCTCGATGCGCGCATGGATCTGTTGAATGCGTTCCTCGCTGCCGAACTTGCCGAGCATGTATTGGCGGCGATCCATGCCACCAGGCGGGATGGTCGGATCGAGCTGGAATGGTCGCCAACTGACACGCACGTCGACATCGCTTGCGGCAGCAATAGCCTTGTCCAACCGCTTCTGGCCGATGAAGCACCAGGGGCAGACGACATCGGACACAACATCGACAGTGATGGAGTTCTCGGCGCTCATGCTCGTCTCCTGTTTGGTTCCGGTTGGTCGGGGTTGCGTCAGTTGGGCTTTCGCCACCAGGTCGGCAGTTGATAGCCGAATATGGGGGTCTTTTGCGGATGTTCCAGATAACTCCAGTAAGCGAGCCATTGCTGCGTGTTGTATTGCATCGGCACGATATAGTTGCCCGAGATCAGAAGGCGATCGAGGACGCGGACGGCAGCGACATAGTCTTCCTTGGTGCGGGCGTTCAGCATCGCGTCGATCGCGGCGTCGACGGCAGGATCGGCAACGCCAGCGAGATTGAACGACCCTTCCGTTTTCGCGGCAACCGATCCCCAGCGGCCGAGCTGCTCGCTGCCGGGCGACAAGGAGTTGTTGAAGCCGCTGGTGCCGATCAGCACCTCGAAGTCGTAACGCTGCTTGCGCGACTGGATCTGGTCGCCGTCGAGCGAGCGGATGCCGACGTCGATGCCGATCTTTTCCAGCGTGCGCTGGTAGATCGCCGCCAGCCGCTCCTCATCCTGCGATGAGGTCAGGATCTCGAAGCCGAACGGATTTCCCTGCGGGTCGAGCATCCGGCCGTCCTGGACGCGGAAGCCTGCGCTCTTCAGCAATTCGAAGGCGGCTTTGAGCACCTTGCGATCCTGGCCCGAACCATCCGTCACGGGTGGACGCCAGGTGCCGTCCATGACATCGGCAGGCACACGGCCGGGGTAGGGGGCAAGCAGCGCCTTTTCGCGATCGTTGGCCGGATGGCCGAGCGCGGACAGCTCGGAATTCTGCCAATAGCTCATGGTGCGGTTAAACTTGCCGCCGAACAGGTTCTTGTTCGCCCATTCGAAGTCGTAGAGCATGCCAAGCGCGCGGCGGACCACGGGATCAGCAAACTTGGGCAGCCGCGTGTTGAACAGGAAGCCGGTCACCACCGGGGGGATGCCGGTGTTGAAATACTCCTCCTTTACATCGCCCTTTCGGAACGCCGGAAAGTCGATGTCGCGCTCACGCTTGACCGGATCGGTCTCGTCATCGAGGGCGCAGATGCCTTTCTTGAACGCCTCCGTCTTGGCATTGGCGTTGAGAAAATACTCGATGGTGACCTGGTCGAAATTGTCGAAGCCGCGCTTGGACGGGACGTCCTTGCCCCAATAATCCGGATTGCGCTTGAAGACGATGCGCTGCCCGGGCAACACCTTGTCCACGATGTAGGGGCCGCTGCCGATCAGCGGCTTCAGCGTCGTCTTGTCGAACGTCTCCTTGTCGAAGGCGTGCTTGGGGACGATCGGCGTCAGCGCGACGATCAGCGGGAATTCGCGGTTGGCCTTGTCGTTGAAGGTGAATTTCACGCTGTGCTCGCCGGTCTTCTCTAGCTTGGCGATCATGCTCATGCGGTCGCTATAGGGCGGGCGGCCCTTGTCCTTGAAAACGTCGTAGGTGAACAGCACGTCCTCCGGCGTCACCGGCTGGCCGTCCGACCATTTTGCGTTGGGGTTGAGGTGGAACTCGATCGACTTGCGCTCCTGATCCATGTCGGCGCTCTCGGCAAGCAGGCCGTAGAGGCTGAAAGGCTCGTTGTAGTTGCGCTGCATCAGCGGCTCGAAGACGAGATTGCCGTAGACGGTATCGATCATGCCGCGCGCGGTGGTGCGCAGGCTCTTCAGGATGAAGGGGTTGAGGTTGTCGAAAGAGCCGACGACGCAATAGGTGACGCTTCCGCCTTTCGGCGCGTCCGGATTGACGTAGTCGAAATGCTTGTAATCGGGCGGCAGCGCCGGCTCACCCTGCATGGCAATGCCGTGCTTCGGCGCCGATTGCGCCGGAAGGAGCGAAAGAGCCAGAAACGAAGTCGCGGCGATCAGTTGGACGAGAACGCGGTCCATAACCGTCTCCTTGCCGGGCGGCTTTGTGATTCGCCATGCACCGTAGAGCATTTCGCCATCTGATTGAATCGGCGCGCCAACGCGAATCGGGTTCAGCCGCTCCATCGCCGATCGATGCTCGCTCCTGGGGACGCGAAACCACCAAGAAATCGCGGAAACCGGGCTGGATTCGATGCCGCTGGCAGTGTAACACGCGCTCCGAAGTCATCCTGTTGCCTCATTTGGGCAACAGGTAGCTGGACCGCACGGCACGAAGAAGCCGGTCCCCGGGATCATTTGAGAGGAAAGTGCACCATATGACGATCAACGCGTACCGCCTTTCGGTGCTGGCCGCAGGCGTGGTCGGCGTTCTGGGCGCCGGGCTTTTCACTGCCTCGGCCCAACAGCAGCCGCAGATTCCTCAGGGCTGGTTCAAGGCCTGCACCAAGCAGGCAGACGTCGACATCTGCAATGTGCAGAACATCGTCACCGCCGGCAATGGCCAGCTCGTCACCGGCGTCAGCCTGATCGAGCTCAAGGGCAAGGTGAACCGCAAGGTCTTCCAGGTCACGGTCCCGACCGGCCGCCTCGTGCCTCCCGGCATCGGCCTGCAGATCGATGGCGGCAAAGCGCAGAAGCTTGACTATGTGATCTGCTTCCCGGACCGCTGCGTCGCCGAGGTGCCGCTGACGGACCAACTCGTGGCGTCTTTCAAGAAGGGTCAGGCGATTTCGCTGACCTCGATCAACTTCCAGAACCAGCCGAACCCGATCAAGATCGCGCTCACCGGCTTCAGCGGCGCCTATGACGGCCCGCCTCTGCAGCAGTCGGACATCGAGGACCGGCAGAAGAAGCTGCAGGACTTCGTCGCCAAGAACAACCAGGATTTCGCCAAGAAGCTCAAGGACGAGCAGGACAAGGCCAAGACCGCGAACTGATCGCGCAAGCGCGTTTCTCGTGCAAAAAAGCGGGGCAAATGCCCCGCTTTTTTGTTACCTCAAGGCCATCGCATTCAATGCTTCAACTGGCGCTTAGGCTCGTAGCGGCCGTCCGGCAGCTTGTCGAACATCTCGCCGATCTGCGGATGCCGCACCGGCTCGCCCGACCGGTCCTCGAGCAGGTTCTGCTCGGACACATAGGCGATGTACTCGGTCTCCGAATTTTCCGCCAGAAGATGGTAGAAAGGCTGGTCCTTGCGCGGCCGCACGTCGGCCGGAATCGCCTCGTACCATTCGTCGGTGTTGGCGAATTCGGGATCGACGTCGAAGATCACGCCGCGGAACGGAAACAGCCTGTGGCGAACCACTTGCCCGATCGAGAATTTGGCCGTTTTCATCGCATTCACCACCTGCAGCGCCGCGCGTCCTCTCGGACGCGCAAAGGACGCTGCAGCACTTTAGTTTGCGCATGATCCTCTTCGAAAATCGATCGATTTTCGGGTCATGCGCTGTTCCGAGGCGTCTTTCGTGGCCGCGCACAGGGCGCCTAAGACCTTGAATTTACACATCACGCAGCCAAAAATCGACTCCGACTTTCGACTGGGCCTATTTGGCGCAGGCGCAGGCGCTGTTCAATAGCCAAGTCCTTGACCTCGGACGAAGCAACGGGCTAGCCCGCGCGGGAGTTTTCCCGCCTGAGCGAAAAATGTCTGACGTCATCGGTCTCGTCCTTCCCTTCTTCGGCATGATCTTCATCGGTTTCCTGGTGGCGCGCATCACCCGGCAGCCGCTGGAGGCGCTCGGCTGGATGAACATTTTCATCGTCTATGTCGCGCTGCCGGCGCTGTTCTTCCAACTGCTCGCCAGGACGCCGTTCGAGCGGTTGACGGAATGGAGCTTCATCCTTGGCTCGCTCATCGCCACCTATGTCGTCTTCACGGGGATGTTCGCCTGGTCGGTTCTCGTCTCCCGCGGCGGCATCGCGCCCGCGACGATCACCGCCCTTGCCGCCGCCTACGGCAACATCGGCTATATGGGGCCGGGCCTTGCCTTGCTTGCGTTCGGCGAGCAGGCGGCGGTGCCCGTGGCGCTGATCTTCTGCTTCGAGAACATCGTGCATTTCACGGTCGCGCCGATGATGATGGCGCTGTCGGGCAAGGAGAAGGCGCCGCCGCTCCAACTCGCGCTCGGCGTCGCGAAGAAGATCGTGCTGCACCCCTTCATCGTCGCGACCGCCCTTGGTGTCGTCGCCGCTTATGTGGAGTTCCACCCGCCGCTGCCTGTCGATCGTTTCCTGGATTATCTCGCCCGCGCGGCCGCGCCTTGCGCCTTGTTCGCCATGGGCGTCACGCTGGCGCTGAGGCCGCTCAACCGCGTGCCGCACGAGCTGGCATTGATTGCCGGGTTGAAGCTGATCGTCCATCCGCTGCTCTGCTATGTCGTGCTGAGCTGGATCGGCAATTTCTCCCCGACCTGGGTCTTTTCAGCGATGCTGCTGGCGGCGCTGCCGACCGCGACCAATGTCTTCGTCATCGCGCAGCAGTACGACATATGGGTGCAGCGCTCTTCGGCCAGCGTGCTGATCACGACATGCTTCTCGGTGGTGACGGTGACCGCGCTGCTCTACGCTATCCGACACGGAATCCTACCGGCCGACCTCTTTCCGTAAGCCGCCGGCAATGGCGCGAAAGCCGCTGCCCGGCCGCAATCCCTCGCGCATGAAGAAGGCCCGCAGCGGCGCGAAGCTGCCCAGCGCGTTGAGGCCGGCGCTGCGCGCCAGCTGTGCGGGCAGCATGTCCGACAGCAGCGACATGTTGAGCAGGTTCACCGCGCCGCTGCGCGCCCATATGTCGGGTCGGCGCCTGGTATCATAGGCGGCAAGACTCCTGCTCGCCCCCGGATCGCCGCGGTTTTCGCTGGCGATTCCAATCAGATCGTCGATGTCCCGGATGCCGAGATTGAGCCCTTGGGCGCCGATTGGCGGAAACACATGCGCCGCCTCGCCGACCAGCGCAACGCGATTCTGCGCGAACCGGGCGGGCGAAGCCGCCGACAAAGGATAGATTTGGCGTCCCGCTTCGACTGAGACCCGGCCAAGCACCGATTGCATCTGCTGCTCGATACGCTCCGACAGGGTTGCATCATCGAGCGCGGCAAGCTCTTGCGCCGTCTCCGGCTTCACGACCCAGACAAGGCTCGAGCGCCTGCCGGGCAGCGGCACCTGGGTGAACGGCCCTGTTTCGGTGTGGAACTCGGTCGACACGAAGCCGTGATCGCTGCGGTGGCCGAAATTGAGGACAAGCGCCGATTGCGGATAAGGCCGCGCGAATGCGCGAATGCCGGCGGCTTCCCGCGCTGGAGACAGGCGCCCGTCGGCGGCGACCGCGAGCGACGCCGAGACTTCGCCGCCGTCGGCCAGCCTTGCACGAGCCTGGTCGGCGTCGAGGCTCCAGGATTCTACCGTGGATTTCAGCCAATGAATGCCGTCATGCGCTGAAGCCGCCTTGGCGAGGATCGGAATAAGGGCATTGTTCGGCAGATTGAGGCCGAACTGCTCCTCGCCGATCTCGCTGGCGCGGAAGGTCACGGTTGGGCTGCGGATCAGCCGCCTTGTGGCGTCGACGATGCGCATCACCTTGAGCGCCGCGGCCTGCGGCTTGAGCTCGGCGAGGACGCCCAGCCGTTCAAGAATCTTCAGGGCGGGGTTCATGAGCGCCGTGGTGCGGCCATCGGTGGTGTTGGCCTCAGGCCCCACCAGCGTCACCTGAAAGCCAGCCTGGGCAAAGCCGAGCGCAGCGATAAGGCCGGCCGGACCGCTGCCGGCAACCAGGATGCGGGCTCTGTCGTTATGATCCACGTCATGCTTCCACGTTGGAAGGCGCCCCGTCGGGCCCTTATCCAAGATATAGGTCGGATCAGCCGGCTTGATCAACGCGGCGATTCAGCCCATTCGGTTGCCATGAGCGGGGAGCAGCAGGATTTCAACCATCTCGACCGCGCGGGACGCGCGACGGCCGGCGTGGCGCGCAGTCCGCGCTTTGCGGTGACGCTCACGGTGGGCGTCGCCATCGTCCTTGCATGGTTGCTTCTCGGCGCGATGGCGATCCGCAGCGCTGAAGGCAGCCTTGCCGGCAGGCCCGGCGATTTCCTGCTCAAGAATCTCCCGAGCCTGCCTCTGCCGGATTTTCTCGACCGGTTCTTTGCTCTCTGCCTTGTGCCGGCGCCGCTTGCCGGCCCGGCTGGCCTGCAGGTACCAGCGCTTGTGCTGATGTGGTTCCTGATGGCGGTGGCGACCATGCTGCCTTCCGCCGCGCCGCTGATCCGCACCTATTGCGAGATTGCCGACACAGCGAGGATCAAGGGCGAGCCGGTTGTTCATCCGCTGGTGCTCGTTACCGGATACCTCACCACTTGGCTTGGCGCGTCCGCGGCTTTCGCCGCGCTGACGCTCGCGGTCTACGCTTTTGCCGGTTCCGGCTGGATGCTCGATCCCGCAGTCGGTATTGCCGGCGCCGCGGCACTGCTTGTTGCAGGCCTTTATCAATTTAGCGGCTTGAAACAGGCGTGCCTGGAAAAATGTCGCAACCCGTTCTCGATCCTGTTCGCCAACTGGAGCGCGAAACCGGGCCGCATCTTCCAACTGGGAGTGGAGCAGGGCGCCTGGTGCCTTGGCTGCTGCTGGGCGCTGATGCTGGTGATGTTCGCCGTCGGCGCGATGAACATCTTCTGGATGGCGCTGATCGGCCTGTTCACCCTGATCGAAAAACAGACCGCCGGGAGGGTGGCCAGCCGGGTCGCCGGTACGATACTGTTTGTGTGGGCGGCAGCCCTGCTATTAGTTTCGCCGTAAGGGGAGAATTCGATGAACGACCAAAGCTGGGCGATGAAAGGGGAGCTGGTACTCTCCTGCAATTGCACGGTTTTCTGCCCCTGCGTGCTGTCGCTCGGCAGCCACCCGCCGACGGAAGGCTACTGCCAGACCTGGGCGGGCTTCCGCATCGATGCCGGCCATTTCGGCGAAGTCGACCTTTCAGGTCTCAATCTCGGCCTAGTCATGGAAATCCCCGGCTATATGAGCCGCGGCAACTGGAGCGCCGGACTGTTCATCGACAAGCGCGCCTCGGTTTATGCGGTGAAGGCGCTGACCAAGATATTCACCGGCAAGGCCGGCGGCACCACGTCGCTGCTGTCGATCCTTGTCGGGAAATTCCTCGGCGTCGAGCAGGTGCCGATCACCTATGAGACGCGTGACAGGACGCGCGTCTTCCAGATACCGCGGATCATCGACGGCGCGGTGACGCCGATCCCCGGCAAGGACCGTGAAAAAGATACGGTTATCACCAATTCCGAATATTGGATCGCGCCGGAAATCATCGTGGCGAAGTCCGACAAGAGCAAGATGCGCGCCTTCGGCCGCAACTGGAATTTCGCCGGCCGATCGGCCGAAATCTGCAAGCTGGACTGGCGGGGACCGTGAGCAAGAACACAACGGCCAGGAAGGCGGCGAAGAAGATCGCGCAGCGGATTCCGTTGCCGAAGAAGAAGGTGACGTGGCCGCAGGCGCGCGCGTTCTCCGTTCATCTGCTGACCGCGTCAGGATCGTTCCTGGCCTTCCTGTCGCTGGTGGCGGCGAGCGAGGAACGCTGGACGGCGATGTTCTGGTGGCTGGGGCTGGCGCTGTTCGTCGACGGCATAGACGGCCCGATTGCCCGCAAGCTCGAGGTCAAGGAAATCCTGCCGACATGGTCGGGAGAGCTCCTCGACAACATCATCGACTACGTCACCTACGTGCTCATTCCAGCCTTCGCGCTCTATCAGCGAGG
This sequence comes from Mesorhizobium sp. M2A.F.Ca.ET.042.01.1.1, assembly GCF_003997405.1. Lineage (NCBI taxonomy): Bacteria > Pseudomonadati > Pseudomonadota > Alphaproteobacteria > Hyphomicrobiales > Phyllobacteriaceae > Mesorhizobium > Mesorhizobium sp. M2A.F.Ca.ET.042.01.1.1. Next base: position 1,586 of record NZ_RZRX01000176.1, on the reverse strand, counting down.
CTTCATGGGCGAGAACCTGTCCTTCCTGTCGGCGGCCATCATCGTCGTCTCCAGCGCGATCTACTATGCCGACACCGGCATGAAGACGAAGGAGAACTTCTTCAAAGGCTTCCCTGTCGTCTGGAACATGGTGGTGTTCACGCTGTTCGTCATCGAGCCGGGGCAATGGGTGTCGTTCGCCGTGGTGGTGGTTGCCGGCATTTTGACCTTTCTGCCGATCAATTTCATCCATCCGGTGCGCGTCGTGCGGCTGAGGCCGGTCAATCTCGGCATGACGCTTTTGTGGTGCGCCTTCGGCGCGCTGGCGCTGGCGCAGGCAGCGCTTGCCGCCTTCTATGACAAGATCGGCGTGCTGGGAGAGCAGGTCAGCGACTTCACCAAGATCGGCATCACCATCACCGGCCTTTATCTCGCCTGTATCGGGGGCGTCATGCAGATGTTCCCCAGTCTGGGCGCCAGGAAGCCCTGATCCTGGATCAGGACATTTTTGGTCGAACGGTCATCCTGACCTAGCTATTATCGGCGCATGATCTTTCGAACATCGGCTTCCCCTTTCGGGGTCATGCTCCAGTTTACGTACCCTTCAGAGAGTTGAGCGATGTCCAAGGCAATCCGCATCCACGCCAATGGCGGCCCCGAAGTCCTGGCTTACGAGGATGCCGATCCCGGCCAGCCGGGAGAAGGCCAGATCCTGATCCGGCACACGGCGATCGGCCTGAACTTCATCGACGTCTATTACCGCTCCGGGCTTTATCCGCCCCCCGGCGGTCTTCCGCTGATCCCCGGCAGCGAGGCGGCGGGCGTCGTGTTGGCGCTCGGCACCGGCGTCGACTGGCTGAAGCCCGGCGACCGCATCGCCTATGCGATCAATGTCGGCGCTTATAGCGAGCAGCGCGTGATCGCAGCCGACCGCGTGGTCAAGGTGCCGGACGGCATCGGCGACGAGCAGGCCGCGGCGATGATGCTGAAAGGCATGACGGCCGAATACCTCTTGCGCCGTACCTTCCCGGTGAAGGCCGGCGACACGATCCTCTACCATGCGGCAGCCGGCGGTGTCGGCCTGATCCTCGGCCAATGGGCAAAGCATCTCGGCGCGACCGTGATCGGCACCGCGAGTTCTTCCGACAAGATCGAGCTCGCGCGGGCGCATGGCTTCGATCATGTCATCAACTACAAGGAGCAGGATTTCGTCGCCGGCGTCGCGGCGCTCACCGGCGGGAGAAAATGCGACGTCGTCTACGATTCCGTCGGCGCCGATACTTTTCCCGCCTCGCTCGATTGCCTGAGACCGCTCGGCATGTTCGTCAGCTTCGGCTCGTCGTCGGGGCCGGTCCCGCCTTTCCCGATATCGCTTCTCGCCCAGAAAGGCTCGCTTTTCGCGACCCGGCCGACGCTCTTCGTCTACAACGCCAAGCGCGAGGATCTGGTAGCGTCGGCCGATGCGCTCTTCGATGTGGTCAAGAGCGGTGCCGTCGAGATCAAGATCAACCAGCGCTATGCGCTGAAGGACGCAGGAAACGCGCAAGCCGATCTCGAAGCCCGCAAGACGACGGGAACGACCGTCCTCATTCCCTAGAGCATGATGT
>NZ_RZRX01000175.1:0-13725 GCF_003997405.1 Mesorhizobium sp. M2A.F.Ca.ET.042.01.1.1 | reverse complement strand
CCTGTCGGCCTCGACCGCCACTTCGGCGAAATGCTTAGGCGAAAACAGCGGCTCGCCGCGCCATCCGGGACGGTCGGCATAGTCGTCGACCATCACCGCCGTCCAGGAATCCAGCACGCCGTCATAGAAGACCTTGACCATGCCCGACGACAGCCACTCGGACTTGTAGGCCGCGGCCATCCGCGAGGCTTTTTCCAGCATGTCCAGCTTCATGAAGTTCTTGAAGTGGAACGGGATTTTGGTGCGGCAAAGCAACCGTCCCTCTTTTTCCAGGCCGGCCAGCAGCTCCAGCTGGTAGAGGTTGCCGTCCATGTTCTGGATCGAGGTGATGCCGTGCTTGGCGCACCATTCAAGGCCGCGATGCATCAGATCGCGATCGGCCGCCAGCTCGTTTGCCGAAGGATGGGGATCCGGCTCGACTCCCTCCAGGCCAAGCCGCGCGCGGTTCGCCCCGTAGTGGTCGAGGACCGGCCCGAAAGCCTCGCTCTCGCGCAGTTCGCCTGCGGAAAGCCCGTCCGCGCCCATGACGATCTCGTTGCCTTGGCCGACCTCCTTGCCATGCAGCAGGCCGGCCTCTTCCAGCGCCTTGGTGTTCGCCCACATCGTATGGTGGTCGGATGCCGACATGATGAAAGGCCGGTCGGGAATGATGCGATCGAGGTCGTGACGCGTCACCGGCTCCGGCAGGATCGCGTAGTCGACGCCGGCGCCGACCAGCAGCCTGGCGTCTGGATGTTTGGCGGCGAAATCCTGGATCGCGTCGCGCAGCGCGTCGAAGCCATGCACGCCCGCCAGATGCAGATTGTCGAGCTCGGCCGCGCCGCCGAAGAGATGCATATGCGCCTCGATGAAACCCGGCAGCACCGAGCCGCCCTGGGCGTCGACAATCTTTGTCGCCGGTCCTTTGAGTTCTTCGATGGAAGCGCGGTCGCCGATGGCGATGATGGCGCCGTCCTTGACGGCAACAGCCTCGGCGGAGGGATTGTCATCGTCCATGGTTAGCACTCGACCGTTGACGATCACCAGATCCGCAGCACCATTCGCAACCGACATCGCGACTCCACATTTCGCTGAGGGACCGACAACGCCACGCCCGACGAGCCGCCGCTCCACCGGGGCGACGCCATGGATGAAAAGTCGATGCCGATGCGCCGTCTTCGAAATTCCCCTTGTTATCGTGGAAGACAGCGTGGATAAAGAATGCGACTGTTTATTCGCGTTTGTCAACAGCTGGAATTTCGCATGTATAGTGGACTGCACCGCGCGCCGATGGTGGGGCCGAGCGGGGAACGGGGACAACGAGCAGTGAAGCGCAGTCTCGACCGCAAGACCAAAATAGCGCTCGAACCGCGCAAGCAGCCGCGGCAGCAACGGTCGAGCAAGGTGGTCGACAGGATTCTCGACGCGGCGCTCATCCTGACGCGCGAGCAAGGAACCAGGACGCCGACGACGCTCGCCATCGCGCAGCGGGCGGGCCTGTCGGTCGGTTCGGTTTATCAGTACTTCCCCAACAAGGAGGCCATTCTTCTGGACCTGGCCCGACGCTGGCTGTCGTCTTTTCCAAAAGTCATCCAGAAGCGCATCGATGTCCCCCGGCCGACCAACCGTGATGAGTTTCAGCGCGAAGTGCGCAAGCTCTTCATCGACACATCCAGGCTCTATCTCGACAACGTCACGCTGATGCCGGTGATCGAGGCGATCTCCGGCAACGCCGACCTGAGGCCGATCCAGGACGGATACGACAAGGAGATCATCGCCCTCTACGCAGCCTGGCTGCAGCATGTGAACCCGGCGCTCGAGGAAAAGACCGCCAAGCGGCTGGGCCTGGTGATGATGGAGGTCGGGCACGCCTGTAGGCTTGTCGGACTGAAGCGGGATCGCAAGACATTCGACCTCATCGAGGACGATGTGGAAGCCATGTGGCTGGCTCTCGTGACCCCCTATCTCAACCTCGACTGATTTCGCGCCTCCAACCGATTTCGTACTTCCAGGGGAATTCCATGAAGACTGTCTTTTCGCCGCTTCACGCCGGTCATTCAGGCCAGATGGAACTGGTCACATCGGCCATCGTGCCCGGCTTCGAGAAACCGTCGCGAGCCGAATTCATCAAGGCGCGGGTGGAGAGCGAGAAGCTCGGGCCGATCATCGGACCGGTCGAGCACGACCTCGCCGCCGCCAAGCGCGTGCATGATGCCCACTACATCGATTTCCTGCCGACGGTCTGGCCGGAATGGGTCGCCGCCGGTTTCACAGGCTCGGCCATGGGCTTCACCTGGCCGACGCGCGGCCTGCGCGGCGACGTTCCGCCGAAGCGCGTCGACGCCCTGCTCGGCTATTATTCCTTCGATGCCGGCGCCACCTTCGTCGAAGGCACCTGGCCGGCGATCAAGTCATCCTATGATGTCGCGCTGACCGCCGCCGCCCTCGTCAAGGGCGGCGAGCGCACCGCCTTCGCGCTTTGCCGCCCTCCCGGCCATCATGCCGGTGCCGCCTTCATGGGCGGCTATTGCTTCATCAACAACGCCGCCGTCGTCGCGCAGTGGTTCCGCGACCAGGGCGCCAGGCGCGTTTCGATCCTCGATGTCGACTACCACCACGGCAACGGCACGCAGGAGATCTTCTATCGCCGCGGCGATATCCAGGTCCTCAACCTGCATGGCGACCCGATGGTCGAGTATCCCTTCTTCCTCGGCCACGCCGACGAGCGCGGCGAAGGCGAAGGCGAAGGTTTCAACGTCAACTACCCGATGCCCTTCGGCACCGACTGGGACGGCTGGAGCGCGTCGCTGGAGGATGCCTGCGGCAAGCTCACCGCCTACGCCCCCGATGTCGTCATCGTCTCGCTCGGCGTCGACACCTTCGAGAAGGACCCGATCAGCCAGTTCAAGCTGAAGAGCGTCGACTATCCCAAGATCGGCCGCCGCATCGCCAGGCTCGGCCTGCCCACGCTGTTCGTCATGGAAGGCGGCTACGCCGTGGAAGAGATCGGCATCAATGCCGTCGGCGTGCTGACCGGCTTCGAGGATCGCTAAGCCGCATTTCGAGCGAACAGCAGACGCCCCCGAATGCAACCGGGGGCGTATTTTTTTGCGACCCGGCCGCGAAATCATCGGCTCAATTCGACTTTGAGATCACCGCCAAGCAACTCGAAGATCGGTCGCTGAGTCGCAACGCGAGTCCATCGGATTCGATTTTGTCAAATCGCATTTGATGTCGGATTCATCTGCGGGTAGATTAGACCCGAATCAGCCGGTCCACGGGGGGCGCGGCGACCACCCAAAGTCTCAAGTTCCGGCGCCAGGCCGGCACCAGACGCGGACGGTTTCGCGTTCCCTGGAGGGATTCGGCGCGGTTGGGCGCCGTTCGCGTCCGTGAGTGTGTCTTCGTAAACGTGATGTGTTTCGGGTCCGGCTGCCGGCTTCGCCAGCACCGGGCACAAGGATCGATTCCGGCAAGAATCCAAGAATTGGAAATGAGCAGTCCCGCCGCGCTTCTCCAACCCGATGCTTCAGGCCCGCACCTGACGTCCCGCGGCGATCTCACCGGTTTTTTCATGCAGCTTGCAGCCGACATCGGCGCAGACAGCTACATGCTGGTCGCCATTGTGCATGACCAGGACCGCAACGATGCGCGCATCGTCTCCTCGAACTGGATCTTCGATGCCATCGAACTGATCGGCAAAAGGCTGATCGCCAACCTGGCGCTCGGGCCTCTGACCGTGGCGCCCGGGGTGCGCCCGAAGCCATTGGTGGCGGCGCACGCGCCCGACGCCGGCGCATTGCTGACCGGCGAAGAGGCCCGCCTGCTCGACGTGCTCGGCCATGCCGAAATCTACTCGTTGCGGCTCAATGTCGGCCGCCAGCGCCTGTTCGTGCTGTTCTCGGCCGCCGAGGCAGGCAAGATCGACCTGACCGCCCTGATGAAGGCGCAGCTCAAATGCTGCTATGCGCTTTCCAGCATTCCGCAGCTGATCGCGGCGGCATCCATGCAGGACCCGTTGTCGGACCGCGAGCGCGAATGCCTGTTCTGGGTTTCGGAAGGCAAGACCACCGACGAGGTGGCCGTCATCCTCGGCGTCTCGTCCAACACCGTCAACAGCTACATCACGCACGCCATCCAGAAATTCGCGGCCTCGAACCGCGCGATGGCGATCGCAACGGCGATCAGGAGCGGCATCATTTGAAGCACGCACAGGTCAAAGAGGCGGCCGCCGCCCTTTTCAACGATCAGCGCAATCCCTTCGGCGCCTTCTCGCTGGGCTCGGAGACGCATCATGCGGCCACCATTCCGGATGCCGTGCGCCGCTGCCGCTGGATCGCGGTCGACATCAACGCCTCGGCCTTCGGCCTTTATTTCGTCAGCCCCTCGCCTGAGCGCGCGCGTCTCGTCGCGTGCTTCGATTCCGACTATCCGAGCACTGCGGTCGCGACCAAATTCATCTCCGGCGCCAATGGCGAGGATGTGGTGCGCCACAGCCGCATCTCGACCACGCCGCGCTGGTGGGCCGATGACGGCATCGCCGGATCGCGGCAGGTCTTCCAGTCGCTCGCCTGGGCCGAGCCGACAGCGCCGCTGGCGCCCGGCACCAACGGCATCGCCCTTCCCGTGCATGCCGACCGCGGTCAATGCGGCCTGGTCGTCTTCCTGGGCTCTGAGATGGCGTTGTCCGACGACACGTTGTGCGAGATCCACGCCCGCTCCTTCGCGCTTTTCGCGGCGGTCGCCCGCATCCGCCCCAGCGACAGCGGCCGGATGCGCTCGATCTCCAAGCGCGAGCTCGAATGCCTGAAACTGACCGCTAACGGCAACACCAGCGAGGAGATCGCCAAGCTTCTCAAGCTCTCGGTGCACACCGCCAACCAGTACCTCACCCAGTCGACGCAGAAGCTCAACGCGGTCAACCGCAACCAGGCGGTCGCCAAGGCGTTGCGGCTCGGCCTGATCGAGTAGCGACACCGAGCCTGCGGCGTTGTAAACGTGCCGCTGCGAGACTTGCTCGGCTGCAATCAGATCATTACGGAAATGCCAGAGGCTCGGTCCTGCGGATGCGGGCCTCCTCCACGGCGTCCTCAAGCAAGGCAGTGTTGTGCTCAGGCGTCTCGCCGGGCTTCTCGAACGAAACGTAGTTGACCACCACCGAAGGCCCGCGCTCGGTCAGCGTCAATTGAAAATAGACCGTAACGCCGCGCGGCCGCAGCTCGAGATCGAGCACGATGCGCGGACTGCCGCTCCAGTCGACATGCGCCTCGCCGCCATGGCCGAGCCGCAATGTGCCCGGCCGGAAGTAAAGCTCGGCGGCCGAATCCACCAGGTCCGACAGGCAGGCGAAATGCTCGAGCCGGATGAAGGCGATATAGTCGGCAACGTCGATCAGTCTCAACTCGCCCACAACAGGCTCGATGGCGCTCGCGACGATCAGCTCGCGGGAATTGGCGTGTGGTTGCCGGTCCATGGATTAGCGGCGTCCGTTCATTGGGTTGCTTTGCGCGAGGTCTTCTTCGAGTAGACGATCCGCACCAACTCGGCGACCGCCTGGTAGAATTGCGACGGGATCACGCTATCAACCGAAACTTGCTTGTACATGGAGCGCGCAAGCGCCACGTCCTCGAAGATCGGGATGTTGTTCTCCCTGGCGATCTCGCGGATCTTGAGCGCCACCAGGTCCTGCCCCTTGGCGAGCACGATGGGAGCGGAATCCTCCCCGCGCACATATTTCAGCGCGATCGAATAGTGCGTCGGGTTGGCGATCACCAGCGTCGCGCGCGGCACCGCCGTCATCATGCGTTTGCGCGCCCGGTCGCGCGCCAGCGAGCGCAACCGCGACTTGACGATCGGATCGCCTTCCGACTGCTTCAGCTCGTCCTTCACTTCCTGCTTGGTCATGCGCAGGTCGCGCCGCCAGTGGAAACGCGACCAGACGATGTCGACCACCGCGATCAGGCCCATGACGAAAACGATCGCCACCAATATGTCGACGAAGATGCCGCGTATCACCAGGCCGAACGAGACCGGGTTGGTGATCATGCCGGCGAGCAGCTTGCGGTGATCTTGCGAGAGCGTGAAGCTCAGCACCGCGATCGCGAAGCCAAGCTTGGCCAGCGATTTCAGGAATTCGACCCAGCCCTGCACGCCGAACATCCGGCTCCAGCCCTTGGCGATCGAGATGCGCGACAGCTGCGGCCTGATCCGTTCACCGACGATCTGCGGCAGGTTCTGGAAAACCGAAGCGCCGATGCCGGCAACCGTCAGGAGCACCAGCAGGCTGACGACGGCGCGACCGATTTCGCTCATCACCTGCCTGTAGAGCGAGATGACGTCGGTCTCGGTGTCCATCGGCCAGGCTTCCGGCTTTTCCAGGAAGGTCGACAGGAACATGCCGAGGTCGACGATCGCGTCCTTGGCGTAGAAGACCGCGAAAACCAGGATGGCGAGGAAGGACGCAAAGATCGCGGTCTCGCGCGAATGGGGCAGCTTGCCCTGTTCGATCGTGTCGCGGATCTTCTTTTCTGTGGCTTCCTCGGTTTTGGAATCCTTGTCGACCGCTTCAGCCATGACGCTCTGCCCGTGTGGCTATCGTCAGGCGGCTTCGGCGGTGGCTGCCTGCGTCGAAGGCAGCTCGAAGGCCCCTTCGCGCGACAGCCGGATGGCGGCGCTCGATATGCTCTTGCGGGCCGCCATGATGTCGGCAAGCGCAATGCCTTCCGATCCCTGTCCAAGCTCGGATTCGATCATGCGGCGAGAGCGCGCGCCGATCGCCGACAGTGCAGCTTCGGCCAGTTCCGGCGACGCGCCGCGAAGCGCCAGCGTGACGAGTTCGGTCGACAGCCCGTCGAAGAGCAGAACCCGGGCCTTCTGTGGCAGCAGCGGCAGATCGTCGAAGGCGAACAGCCGCGACTTGACGCCGGCGAGGTCGGGCGTGCCGGCTTCCTCCAGATCCTGCATGAGATCGTCCAGTTCCGGCTTCGCCATCTCGTTGAGCATGCTGGCGACGCGTTCCTGTCCGGCCGTGGTGTCCCTGCTGGCCTTCTGCGACAGCACGCTCACGCGCAGCTGGTTCTCGACGATCCTGGATGCCGCGTCCGGGATGTTGGCCATCGTCACCATGCGCTTGATGATCTGGCTGCGCATCGGCTTTTCCATGGTGAGCAGAACATTGGCCGCGGCCTGCGGCGCCAGCTTCGAAAGCACCATCGCCGACGTCTGCGGATGCTCGCCCGCAAGGAAGGCGCCGAGCCTTGCCGGTTCGAGCTTTTCGAGGTCCGGCCAGATCGGCGCGGGCCCTTCCGCGACCGGCTCGAATTTCTTCTCGCCCATGATCGCGCTCATCTCTTCGGGCGACAGCGATTCGTTGAGGATCGTGTCCATCCGGTCGGCTGAATCGAGCAGGCCTGCACCCTCCGTGAACTCGGCTTCGAACTCGGCGACGATGCGCTCCAGATCGGCCTGCGGGATGGTGCGCAAGAGACGCGCGCCCTCGATCAGCGCCTTCAGCTCATCCTGCTTGAAGAATTTAAGCAGCCGGCTGGCCGCGGGCTTGCCCATGGCCACCAGTATGGCTGCCGCCTTTTGCGGACGTGTCAGCGCCAATGCCGTCGTCATGCGTGTTGCCCTCGCTGCCGATTGGTCCGCCCGCCGATCATTCTCAGGCGCTCTTCGTCGCGGCGATGATCTCGGTGAGCCTGATGCCGAAGCGCGTCGGATCGCTTTCCAGCACCGTGATCTCGCCGCGCGCTATTCTGCGGCCGTTGACGACCACGTCGACCGGCTCGCCGATACGGCGGTTGAGCGCGACCGTGGAGCCCTTCTGCAGCGCCATCAGCTCCGAGACCGGCATTTCCGTGCTGCCGAGTATGATCTGCACGTCGACCGGAATGGTCATGATGATCGAGGAATTGGCGCCCGACTGAAAGGCGTCGTCCGGGCGCTTTTCCTCCTCCCGCAGCACGCCGCGCAGTTCCTCGATGGCGCGGTCGAGCTGTTCGTCGGGCTGGTCGGGTTCGGCTTCCACCTTGGTTTGTGCCATCTGTCGTCTCCATAAAAACCGGGCCTGGCGTCAGCCCGGCATCAGTCCGTCGATGAAATCCTGCCCGGCATCGTGCGGATGGCTGATGCGGACGGTGTAGTTCTGTCCGAGCTTGCCGAACTCGCAGACAAACAATGTCTTGTCGCGGGCGCTGAGTCTGGCGTTGAGCTGCGCTTTCTCCTCGAATTCGATCACCTGGCCGGGCGCGAACGCCGCAAGGTCGCCGAGCGTCAGCCTGGCGAGCGGCATGGTCGCCTCGAGCCGGACGGTCGAGCGCATCACCTCTTCCGAGAAGCGGGCTCGCCAGTCGAACTCCGTGGCACCGCCGTCCTTGCCCGCGGCGGCCTCACCGTCGCGCGAGATAAGCAGCAGGCGCTGCGGGATCATCACCGTGAGCATGCCGCTGTCGGACGGCGTGGAAAGGCCAAGGACGATGCGCACCGCGGCGCCGTCGCGCAGCACGCGCCGCCTCGCCTCGTTGCCGGCCATGGCCCTCGGCACCGGCAGGCGCAGGTCCAGCGAACGCTTGCCGGATCCGTTGAGCGCCACGGCGACCTCCTGGAACACGGCGGTGGCGACATCGGCCTCGATCTGCGACAGGTCGCGCTCGATCGGCGCGACCGGCTGGTCGGGATCGCCGCCAAACAGAGCGCTCACCATTATGGCAACCGCCTGCGCGTCCATCACCAGCGTCATGGCATCGGCCGAGGAGGGCGAGGAAACCACGCTCAGCGCGAAGGCATCGCCGGCGCGCGAACGCGCTTCGGGAACGCGACCGACCTCCACCGCCTGCAGGTCGACGGTCACCGGCGCGCCGAGCTCGCCGGTAAGCGCCTTTTGCAGCACCGGCAGCGCCCGCTCGGCCATGCCGCGGCCGGCGCCGATCACCTGCGCCGCCTCGCCGCTGTCACCGACGAGACGCTCGATGATCAAGGCCCGCGTTTCTGACGGACTGCCCGGACTTGTCATGACGGCAAGCGGTCCTGTCTCGGATCGAGCATGCTCAGGCCGCCTTCTTCTCGGCGGCGCCGGCGTTCATGGTGCTCTGCTCGACCGCGTCGATCGTCGGGCGCTCGTAGGACGATATGGTCTTGCGGCCGAATTCGATCGCCACCTGCGGCAGCGCGCCGTTCATATAGGCAAGCAGCGTCTGCTTGACGATGATGTAGAGGCGGTTCTTCTTCTCGCGCACCGTCTTGATCTTGGTGGCGACCGGACCGACCACGGCATAGGACAGGAAGATGCCGAGGAAGGTTCCGACGAGCGCGGCGCCGATCAGGCCGCCGAGGATCTCCGGCGACTGGTCGAGTGCGCCCATCGCCTTCACCACGCCGAGCACGGCGGCCACGATGCCAAGCGCCGGCAGGCCGTCGCCGACCGCCACCATCGCGTGATAGGCCTTCAGCTTGTCGCTGCGGATCGTCTGGATCTCTTCATCCATCAGTGCCTCGATCTCGTGCGAGCGGGCATTGCCGATGATGATGATGCGGCAATAGTCGCAGATGAAATTCGTCAGGTCATGGTTCTTCAGCACGGTCGGGAAAGCCTGGAAGATCGCCGACTCCTCCGGATTGTCGATATGCGCCTCGACCTCGCTGCGCGATTTCGAGCGCAGTTCGCGCATCAGGCTGTGCAGGACGCCCAGCGTCTCGAGATAGTCGCGCTCCTTCGGCACCGCCTGCTTGAAGGCCTCGAGAATGCCCTTGCCGGTATCCTTGACCGTCTTCATCGGATTGGCGACCAGGAAGGTGCCGAGCGCCGCGCCGCAGATGACCACCGCTTCCCAGGGCTGCAGCAGCACGTGCAGATGGCCGCCCATGGCCATGAAGCCGCCGAGAACGCAGCCGAGCGTCACCACAAGTCCGATCAGAATGCCCACGGCAGGTCCTTCCGCATGTCACGTCGTGGATCAGGGATAGTCCCCGTGCCTTGTGTGAGGCTTGAATCGAGGGCAGCGGACACGATTCAGCTTCGCGCAAGGAAGTGACGTTATTGTTCCGGGATAGCTTCGGCCGGAGGCATGCCCTTGCTCAGTACCTATATCAGCTACCAGTTGATCGCCAAAGACATCCCCAAGTCTATCACCCGCATCGAGCAGCAGCCGACGGTCGATCGCGACACCCAATACTATCTGGCCAACATCACCAAGGTGAAATCGATCGACGATTTCGTCAACAACGACCGTCTGTTCAAATACGCCATGAAGGCCTATGGGCTGGAGAACATGGACTATGCCAAGGCCTTCATGGTCAAGGCGCTGAAGGAAGGCGTTTCCGACCCCAACAGTTTCGCCAACAAGCTGACCGACAAGCGCTATGCCCAATTCGTCAAAGCTTTCAATTTCGCGGCGGACGGCGCCAATGCGACCGTCTACAACCCGGCGCAGCAGCTGGTGACGAAAAACTACGCCATCCAGGCCCAGATCGCCGGCCTCGACCCGAATTCGGACTATGTGAAGGGCGAGACGACCTACTATCTCGCCAACATCACCAAGGTGAAATCTGTCGACGATCTGATGTCGAACAACCGGCTCTATACCTATGCGCTGGCGGCGTACGGCCTGGATTCGGCAACCGAGGACAAGGACCTGATCAGGTCGGTCCTGCAAGGCGGCGTGCGCGATCCCGAGAGCGTCGCCAACCAGCAGACCAACAAGGCCTATGCCGGGCTGGCCTCTGCCTTCAACTTCGAGCAATACGGCGAAAACACCACCACCTATGTTCAGGCGCAGCAGCCGACCGTCGACATGTACATGCGCCAGACGCTGGAAGAGGATGCCGGCAAGACCAATGAAGGCGTGCGCCTGGCGCTTTATTTCCAGCGCAAGGCGCCCGACATCACCAGCTGGTATGACGTGCTGGCCGACACCGCTTTGGCCAGCGTGGTGCGCACCGCGCTCGGCCTGCCTGATTCTTTCGCCACCGCCGACATCGACAAGCAGGCGCAGCTCTTCGGGCAGAAGCTCGACATAAAGGACTTCACCGACCCCGAGAAGCTCAGCAAGTTCCTGACCCGCTTCACCAGCATGTACGAGATCTCCCACCCGACCTCGACGGCGGTGACGTCGGTCAGCGTGCTCTTCGCGCAGCCCACCAGTGTCGGCATCTCCACCGATCTGATGATGGCCATGCAGCAGTTGAAGTTCTGAGACGATCATGCAGGACAGCCTTTACGTCGCCCTATCCTCCCAGATCGCTCTAGAGCGTCGTCTCGACACCATCGCCGACAACGTCGCCAATGCCTCGACCATCGGCTTTCGCGCCACCGGCGTGAAGTTCGAGGACGTGGTCTCGGGCACCGGGCCGAAGTCGGTCTCCTTCGCCTCTTCCGGCAATACCTATCTTTCCGGCGCACATGGCGCGCTGACTGAAACCGGCAACCCGTTCGACTTCGCCGTCCAGGGCGACGCCTGGTTCGCCATCGATACGCCCGCGGGCACGGTGATGACGCGCGACGGCCGCTTCTCCATGAACGAGAACGGCGAATTGATGTCGATCGAAGGCTATCCAGTGCTGGACGGCGGCGGCGCTCCGATCCAGCTCGATCCGCGCAACGGCCCGCCCAAGGCAGGCGCCGACGGCTCGCTCAGGCAGAACGACCAGCTGGTCGGCGCCATCGGTCTCTACAATTTCGATCCCGGCGAGAATTTCGTCCGCTACGGCAATTCGGGCATCGTTCCGGCGCGCGCGCCCGAACCCGTCACCGATCGCTCGGACGTCGGTATCGCGCAAGGATTTCTGGAAGAGTCAAACGTCAACCCGGTGCTGGAGATGACCCGGCTGATCCAGGTGCAGCGCGCTTTCGAGAACACGGCGGCGCTGATGCGGCAGACCGATTCCTCCACCGAGGACGCCATCAAGACGCTTGGCTCGAAGTGACGGCATGACGACCGGCTCGTCCCTGTTGCGCGCTTCCGAGAGCCCGGCCGATTCCGGAAGGACGGACCGGCTGGCCACGCTCGAACGCGTCTGGCGCCGGTTCGATGATCCGCAGGCTTTGCTTGCGCGCGGCGGCCGCGTCGTCGAGATATCGCCCACGCATTACAAGGTCCGCGGCCTGTCCGGAATCGCCAGGCTCGGCGACATCGTCGAGCAGCGCGGCAAGGCCGGCGTGCGACGCGGCGAGATCGTCAAGATCGGCAGCGACGAGGTGGTGATCGCGCCCTTCGAGCGCAGCCCCGATGCCGGTATCGGCGACGCGGTCTTTCGCCGCGGCCCGCTCGCGGTCGCGCCGCATGTCTCCTGGCGCGGGCGTGCCATCGACGCCTTGACCCGCCCCATTGACGGCGGTCCCGCGCTGGTCCGGCCGAATGCCGCCGACGTCACGCATGGCGCGACGCCCGGCGCCTTGTCGCGCCAGCGCGTCGGCACCGGCTTCCTCACCGGCGTCAGGGTGATCGACATCTTCACCCCGCTCTGCTTCGGCCAGCGGCTTGGCATCTTCGCCGGTTCCGGCGTCGGCAAGTCGACGCTGCTTGCGATGCTCGCCGGCGCCGAGGCCTTCGATACCGTGGTCGTGGCCCTGATCGGCGAGCGCGGCCGCGAGGTGCGCGAGTTCCTCGAGGATACGATCGGCGCCGACAGCATGGCCAAGACCGTCGCCGTCGTCGCCACCAGCGACGAAAGCGCCATGATGCGCCGGCGTGCGCCCGACACCGCCATGTGCGTGGCCGAGCATTTCCGCGACCAGGGCCATCGCGTGCTCCTGGTGCTGGATTCCATCACCCGCTTCGCGCATGCGCTACGCGAGGTTGCGACGGGAACGGGCGAGCCGCCGGTCGCACGCGGCTATCCGGCCTCCGTCTTCACCGACCTGCCGAAGCTGCTCGAACGCGCCGGCCCGGGCGCCGAGGGAAAAGGCTCGATCACCGCCATCATTTCCGTGCTGGTCGACGGCGACGACCACAACGACCCGGTCGCCGATTCGGTGCGCGGCATCCTCGACGGCCATGTCGTGCTCGACCGTGCCCTCGCCGAGCAGGGCCGCTATCCGCCGGTCAATCCGCTGTCGTCCATCTCGCGCCTTGCCGACAAGGCCTGGAGCCCGGAACAGCGCGTGCTGGTGACCAGGCTGAAATCGATGATCGCGCGCTTCGAGGATACGCGCGACATCCGTCTTTTGGGTGCCTACCAAAGCGGCGCCGATGCCGAGCTCGACAACGCCGTGCGCCAGGTGCCGCTGATCTATGAGGCGCTTACGCAATCGCCAAGGGACCGCGCGTCGGCCGATCCGTTCGCCGACCTCGCCCGCCATCTCAAGGGGAAGCTGAATGGCGATCAAGGAGACTGAGCTCCAATATACCGAGCGCATGTTGCGCGACATGCTTGCCGAGGCCGAGGCGGCGGAAAGGGCCGAGGCCGACGCGGCAAGATCCGCCAAGGACAAGGTCGCGAATGCCAAGACACAGAAGACGGCGGCTCTCCTGACCAGAGCCGACAGGCCGCATCCGCCGCGGACATCCGCCGCCGGGACCGCCGATGTCGCGCAGGCCAGCCGCGATTCCGTGCTCGACGGGCTTTTTCCCCGCGCCGAGTGGCCGGAGCCGCCTAAAGCCCAGTTCCCGCGCCTGGCCGACAGGAGCGCCGACCGCCGCAGCGATTTCGTCATCGCCGCGCTCGGCATCACGCTCGGCCTCATCTGCGCGTTGTTCCCCTGGTACATCTTCTTCAACCAGGAGCAGTTCGGCGTCCAGACCATCAAGT
>NZ_RZRX01000174.1:0-13748 GCF_003997405.1 Mesorhizobium sp. M2A.F.Ca.ET.042.01.1.1 | reverse complement strand
GACCGGCGCTTCTACGTCCAGATGCCGCTCGGCTACGGCAAGACCTTCTTCGACCCGGCCGTCAACTGGAACTACAAGGCCGAGCCGGATTCCGGCTTAGCGGGCAATGCCGACCACTGGCCGCGCGGCAAGCTGCTCGGCGGCTCGAGCTCGATCAACGCCATGGTCTTCATCCGCGGCGCGCGCGAGGATTTCGACGCCTGGGCGGCCGCCGGCAATCCGGGCTGGGGCTATGACGATCTGCTCCCCTCCTTCAAGGCGATGGAGGACAATGCGGCCGGCGCCGACCAGTGGCGCGGCGTCGGCGGCCCCTTGCACGTCACCGATTGTTCGCGCGCCGTGCACCCGCTGACCAAGCGCTATCTCGCCGCCGCCGAACAGGCCGGCCTGCCCTTCAACCCGGATTTCAACGGCGCCTCCCAGGAAGGCGTCGGCGTCTATCAGATCACGACCAGGAACGGCCGCCGCATGTCGGCTGCCCGCGCCTTCCTGCGGCCGGCAATGAAACGCCCCAACGTTCGCGTCGAGACAAAAGCGCTGGCGATAAGAATCCTGTTCGAGGGCAAGCGCGCGGTCGGCATCGAATATGAACAGAACGGCGAGACGAAGACCGTGCGCGCCGGCCGCGAGGTGATCCTCTCGGGCGGCTCGATCAACTCGCCGCAATTGCTGCAGCTCTCCGGCGTCGGCCCCGCAACGCTGCTTGGCAACCTGGGCATCCCGGTTGTCCAGGCCAACGGCAATGTCGGCGCCAATCTGCAGGACCATGTCGGCATCAACTACACCTTCAAAGGCAAGCTGCCGACGCTGAACCAGATCCTGCGGCCCTGGTGGGGCAAGCTGCTCGTCGGCATGCAATACATCCTCTTGCGCTCCGGTCCGCTGTCGCTGTCGATGAACAATGCCGGCGGCTTCTTCCGCACCGATCCGTCGATGGCGCGGCCGAACATGCAGCTTTATTTCCAGGCCTTCTCGACCGTCATCCCGAAGAGCGGCGAACGTCCGATCCTGACGCCCGATCCTTGGCCGGGCTTCTCGATCGGCCTGTCCAACTGCCGACCGTCGAGCCGCGGCGAGATCATGATCCGCTCGAGCAATCCGCGCGACTACCCGAGGATCACGGCCAACGCCTATTCGACCAATGCCGATGTCGACGAGATGCTGGCCGC
Organism: Mesorhizobium sp. M2A.F.Ca.ET.042.01.1.1; assembly: GCF_003997405.1. NCBI lineage: Bacteria > Pseudomonadati > Pseudomonadota > Alphaproteobacteria > Hyphomicrobiales > Phyllobacteriaceae > Mesorhizobium > Mesorhizobium sp. M2A.F.Ca.ET.042.01.1.1. Next base: position 12,579 of record NZ_RZRX01000174.1, on the reverse strand, counting down.
GGTGAAGTTCGTGCGCAGGATCGCCGCGATGCCGGCCATGGCCGAGGTCATCGAGGAAGAGGTGCTGCCCGGCCCGTCGATAAAGTCGGACGCCGACCTGATCCAGGATTTCAGGAAGCGCTCGGGCACAGTCTATCACCCGGTCTCGACCTGCCGCATGGGGCCGGACGCGGCACGCGCCGTCGTCGATCCGCGGCTCAAGGTGCACGGGCTCGAGGGCCTACGCGTCATCGACGCTTCGATTTTCCCCGACAACATCACGGGCAACACCAACGCCGCCTCGATCCTGACCGGATGGAAAGGCGCCGACCTGGTTCTGGAGGATCAGAAATGAAAATCACCGACGTGAAGACCTGGGTTGTCGGCAACCCGCCGCCCGGCATCGGCGGCAAGTATTTCATCTTCGTCAAGCTCACCACCGACGGCGGCGTCGTCGGCTATGGCGAAGCCTACAACGCCACTTTCTCGGCCCATGTCACCGCCAGGATGATCGAGGACATGGCCGAACGCTACCTCGTCGGCCGCGACCCGCACGATCTCGAAAATCTGTTCCGCCGCGTCTATTCGTCCGGCTTCACTCAGCGCCCGGACGTCTCCGGCATGGGCTGCTTCTCGGCGCTCGAAATGGCCTGCTGGGATATCATCGGCAAGGAGGCGGACAAGCCGGTCTACAAGCTGCTTGGCGGCCAGGTGCATGAGACGCTGCGCTCCTACACCTATCTCTATCCGCACAGCGGCAGCGTTCACTCGGAAGATGCGCGCGGCCAGAACGTCTACAACGACCCCGACCTGGCTGCCGCCTGCGCGCTCGAATATGTCGAACAGGGCTTCAACGCCGTGAAGCTCGACCCGGCTGGGCCCTACACCGCCTATGACGGCCACCAGCCGCGCCTGATCGACATCGACCTCTCGGCGCGCATGATCAAGGCGATCCGCGAAGCCGTCGGTAACAGGGCCGACATCCTGTTTGGCACGCACGGCCAGTTCACTGCTTCGGGTGCGCTGCGCCTGGCGCGCGCCCTCGAGCCTTACGATCCGCTGTGGTTCGAGGAGCCGGTGCCGCCGGATATGCCCGAGGTGATGGCGCAGGTCGCCCGCGGCACCTCGATCCCGATCGCCACCGGCGAGCGGCTGACGACGAAATTCGAGTTCGCCCGCGTCATCGAAAACCGCGCAGCGACGATCCTGCAGCCCGACCTCGGCCGCTCCGGCGGCATTCTCGAGACCAAGAAGATCGCCGCCATGGCCGAGGCCTACCACATCCAGGTGGCGCCGCACTGCTATTGCGGCCCGATCGTCGGCGCCGCCAACATCCAGCTGGCGGTGACGCTGCCCAACTTCCTCATCCTGGAATCGCTGAAGCAGTGGGACGGTTTTCACGAAAAGCTGCTCAAGAAGAAGATCGAATGGCAGGACGGCAACGTCATCCCGTCGAAGGAGCCGGGCCTCGGCGTCGAGCTCGACGAGGCGGTCTGCGATGCACATCCCTATAGCGGCAAGGACCTGCATCTGCAGATGATGCAGACGCCGTTGATGCCGTGACCCTCGCTTACGCCTTCATCGGCCTTGGCCATCTCGGCGGCAACCTTGCCGCCAGCCTGCTGCGCAACGGCTTTGCCGTCACCGTCGTCGATCGCGACCCGGCGTCGATCGAGCGCCTCGTCGCGCTCGGCGCCACGGCGGCGGCGAGCCCCGCCGAGGCCGCCGCCCGCGCCGGCAATGCGATCACCTGCCTGCCCTCGCCCAAGGTCAGCGAAGCGGTGCTCGCCGGCCCGGACGGATTGCTTAAGGGCCTGCCTAAGGATGGCACCTGGATCGAGATGTCGACCAACGGCCGCGATGAGATCTTGCGGCTCGCCGCGCTAGCTTCTGCAAAGGGCATCGAGACGCTGGAATGTCCGGTCACCGGCGGCGTGCATCTGGCCGCTGTGGGCAAGATCACCGCGCTCGTCGGCGGTGACGCAGCGCTCTACGAACGCCACCGGCCGGCCATCGAGGCGATGTGCGCAAGATCCTTCCTGATGGGACCGGTGGGCTCGGCGGCGGTGATCAAGGTCATCACCAACATGCTGGCCTTCATCCATCTCGTCGCCGCGGGCGAGGCGCTGATGCTGGCCAAGCAAGGCGGTCTCGACCTCGCCCAGGCCTATCACGCGATCGTGGCCTCTTCCGGCAACAGCTTCGTCCACGAGACCGAAAGCCAGCTCGTGCTCAACGGCTCCTACGATATCGGTTTCACCATGGACCTGGCGCTGAAGGACCTCGGCTTCGCGCTGGCAATGGGCAGGGATTTCGGCGCGCCGCTCGATCTGGCGTCGCGCGTCAACACGATCTTCGAGCAAGGCAAGCGTGCCTATGGCGGCGACGCCTGGTCGACCCAGATCGTCAAGCTGCTCGAGGATACGGTCGGCGTGGAGCTTCGCGCGCCGGGCTTCCCGGCCAAGCTCGAACTGTAATCCGGCAAGAATTTAGCCAGCTATTTCAATCACCTGACCACTTCGGCTGAATCAAGCCCTCAGCCAGTTGATTCAACCTCTGAGCCTCAGCGCGCCGGGCAGGATCTCGAACGTCGCCGGAATCCGCCCCGGCGACTCGCCGTCTATGTCGACCAGCGCGCCATTCTTCTCGGCATCGCCCAACGGCTCGACCAGCACCTTGCGGCCGCGCAGGATCGTGATCGCCGGATGGTTGCGGTGCCGCCCGCCATAGAGCAGGCGGATGTCTCTTATCAGGCCGAGCTTGCCGGCTGCGCGCAGGATGACGATGTCGAACAGGCCGTCCGCTAGCTCGGCGTCCGGCGCGATCATCATGCCGCCGCCGAAGAATTTGCCGTTGGCCACCGCAACCAGGGCCATGCGCGCCTCGACCGGCTCGCCGTCGTCGATGGTGATCCGGACGTCCTGGAAGCGGTAGCGGACGAACTCCAGCACCGTGCGCCAGAAGAACAGCGCCTTGGCCGAGACCCTGCCCTTGCGCTTGTCGGCATTGACGGCGCGATCCGTCGCGCCGGACAGGCCGAGGCTGGCGATGTTGATGAAGTGGCGGCTGGCCAGCTTGCCATGATCGTCGATGTAGCAGACCCGCCCGGCGTCGACTTTTCGCGCCTTGGTATCAGCGATCCGTTTCAGCGTGGCATCGATGCCGCGCGGCAGGCCAAGCCCACGCACGAAGTCGATGCCGGTACCGCAGGGCAAAAGCCCGAGCTCGCTCGTCCTTCCGATCTCGTCCTGCGCCTGCAGCAGCCCGTCGGCCACCTCGCTGGCGGTGCCGTCGCCGCCGGCCGCGATCACCAGCTCGCATCCGCCGACGGCGAGGTCGATCGCCAGCCGCTCGGCGTCGCCGGCGGCTTGCGTCTCGCGCAGGTCGAAATCGCCGAAATTCGTCTTGAGCGATGCCGCCACCTCCGCCCAGTGCCGCTTGAGCCTGCCGCCACCGGCTATCGGATTGAGAACCACCCCGACCTTCAATCCGACCTCCCCCGAGGCATATCGCGCGAAATACGCGGCGGAGTCCGCGCCGGCGCCCGAAGTCTTCTGCCGCCCCAAACTCTTTTGCCGACATTGAAACGCGGACCGGGCGGCGCGACAAGGCTCCAACAATCGAAGGTCGCTAAAAAAGCGGGGCAGGCTGTCTAAGGGGTGCGGCCGCCGAATTCCGAGGCTTTTGCCCTCGGTCCCCGATAATCCCGCTATCCACAGGCGGGTAGGCATTCCGCAAACCGCTTACCCGGCGTACATTCAACCCATCTCAGGCGGCCACTGAACGCCCCAGCCGAAAGGCAAAAGCGCAAGGCGGATTTCCTGAGGCCCGTACGGCCCAGAACGAGAGCAGGTTCGCCTGTTGGAGGGACGGATGCCGAGACCTACGGGTGCCGCGGAAAGCGTGCCAACGCCGACGGCGGACCGATGCTGCCATGAAGGCCGGGAAAAACCTTCGATGGCACGCTGCGCGAAGCCCGCAAGGGTGGAGATCGGCGTGGTCTGGAACGGGCGCTGCCTTCGGGCGGCGACTGGCAGGACCGTCAAAATCAAGGCCGGCCTGGCGCGACGACTTTACGGAAGTTGCTGCCTCAACCGGTTCCTGATCTGACAGGGAGGCGCTGGGAGAAATCCCAGCGCCGACTGTCTTTTTGGGCTAGCCAAGTCTGCCTGAGGCATTTTGGTCACAGTCGCCGCGTGAGCAATCTTCGGAAACCTCCCGTCATCCACATTTCACAATCGCGGCCAAATCCCGCCTTGTTCGGCATGGATTGATGCAAGTGGGGAATGGGAGCGATTTCGAAGGGACAAGACCGTGATCAAGACCGCCCTTGTCGCCATGACCATTGTCGGCTGCGACTGCGACGCGAAGCTCTGCGAATATATCGGCGAGACGCCGGCCAAATGGGCGACGATCGCCGACTGCGAAGCGGCGATGAAGAGCCAGATGCTGCACCAGCGCAATTTCAACTATCCGCTGGTTTCGGGCATCTGCCGCGTCAAGGGCTCGGCCTCTTCCTCCGAGCTTGCCGCGAAAGCCTCCAGGCCGGATCTGAAGCCCAGGAACCGCGTGGTCGAAACCATCGCCCCGCTGCCGCCCGAGCTCGACCATCGCCCAAGCGTTCCAGTGGGCGGAACCGTGACGGCCAGCGAAACGGAAGCCGCGAAGCCTGTCGCCTTCGATGGGTCGGTCGATGGCGGCCGCGCCGAGCTTTACCGCACCAAGGCCGGCTATGCCGTGGTCAAGACCGATCTCAGCCGCGCCGCCGGCGCGACGGTGGACGCGGCGAAGCGCTCGGCAAGCTGGTTGGCCGGATTGACTGGGCTGTAAGCCCATCCAATTCAGGTCAGGCCGGCCTCACCTGAATATCGGCACGCCTTACAGCTTGACCTTGAGAGTGTCCCAGAACTTGTCGATCAAAGGCTGTTCGGTCGCATTGTCCTGGTCGCCGATGCGCGTGATGAAGAGCAGCCCCTGATCGGCTGTGCCGAAGCCGACGATCTCGAAATCCGCCCTGTCGGTGCGCGTCTTGACGGTGGCCTTGAGGCCGGTCAGCTCCTTGCCGTCGGCGAGCTTGCGGGTCGTCGGCTGCTGTGTCAGCTGCCCGCCTGCCTGGACCGTTTCCCTGGTCATCTCCTGCAGCATCAGCTGGTTGAGGGAGACCGGGTTCATCTCGTCGTATTTCTGCACCACGACGAGGGTGCCGAGCGCCGATGCCATCAGATACTGGGCGACGCCGTCGCCGAGATCGGTCTTCGTGACCGAATAATTGCTTGGATGGACGAAGGAGAAGGTGCCGCCCGAGAAGGTGGCGAAGTCATTGTGCTCGAGCCTCACCTTGCTCGTCTTGCCGCTGGGGAGCTTCACATCGATATCCTCGCCCGGATCGATGTCGACGGTCACGCCATCGATGGTCAGCTTGAACGCCTTCGGGTCTTCGGCACGGACAGCCCCGGCGCAAAGCATGATCGCGCCGAACGCCGCAGCCGCCAGTCTCAATCGCATGTCCTGTCCTCTCCGTGCAATTTCGACGTAGCGCTTATCATTTTTTGAAGACGGTTGACGTTGTCACTCTGCAACACCCGGTTGATCACATCCCCGCGATGCGGAAAGATAGCGGCCTTTCGAAAATGGGGGGCCCTTCGATGACCTTGGCTGTTCGCGCCGCACTGTGTCTTATCTGTGTGTTGGCGCCGGCGATCGCCGACGCGCAGGCTACCGACCCGAATGACGACCGTGTGACCATATTCGCTCCGGGCGATCCGGAAATGGCAGCCGCGACAAAGCAGGCGCTTTCTAGCCTCGACGAGTTCCTCGCGCTCGCCGACAGCCCTCCGGCCGGCACGTCGCGCTTCAAGCTGAAGGTGAAGGTAAAGGACGGCAATATCACCGAGCATTTCTGGGTCGTGCCCTTCCGCCGCACCGAAGCCGGATTTGTCGGAATCCTGTCGAACCAGCCCGCCGAGGTGCATAACGTCGTGCTCGGCCAGAACATCGAATTCACCAGGGATGACATTTCCGACTGGGGCTTCACAAGGAACGGCCATCAGGTCGGCAGCTTCACCGTCTGTGTGATGCTCAAGAAGATGTCGAAGGAGGAAGCCGACGACATGCGCGCCAAGTACGGCTTCGACTGCTAAGCCTAGCCAACCGACTCGTCCTTCGCGCCGATCTTGCGCACCAGCGCGGCCGTCGCCAGCATCGCACCGAGATCGGCGATCATCGGCGCGACATGTCTGTTGTAGTCGATCGGCTGCGCAATATCCGGCAGCTCGAAGAAGTTCTTCGATCGCGGCATCAGCAGAAAGCCGTCGCTGCCGCTGAGCGCCACCCGCGCCTGGTCGTAGGGCCATGTCTCGCGCAGCCAGGTCAGCGCCTGCGCCATCCGGCCGGTGACCAGAGGCCGCGCCGCCTCGACATTGTCGGTGCGGAATTCATAGCTCTCATCGAGGTCTTCGACGCCGGATGAAAGCTCCTGCATCTTGGAGGCGAACATGCCGCGGAAGAAATGCGCCACCTTGCCGGCCTTGCGCGCCGCGACCAGCGTTCCCGGGAACGGTTCGATGGTCTCGAACGCGACAATGACGCCCTTGAAGGCGATCGTCTCGCTCTTGCCGGAGCCTTCCCAGAGCCTCGCCTCGTAGAGCTCGAAGGGAAAATCCTCGTAGCTTCCGGAAATGACGTCGTCGAAGCTTTGCCGGTTGAACGCCCCGACGGTTTCGCGCGGCATCCTGTCGAAGGAGTTCGACCGCACGCCGTGCTGATAGCGCACGTCGCGCACGAAGCCGAAGATCATCGGCAGCAGCGTGTCGCGGAAGGATTGCTGGAGCCGGGTCGCCGGCCGCAGCGCCTGGAAATAGAGCAACGACGCGACGATCATGCCGCCGAGATAGAGAAAGACATGCGGCGTCGAGAGCCACTGTTCGTGCGGATCGGCGGCGGCGTTGAACAGCCAGGCTGTCAGCGCGACGAAGACGACGAGCAGGCCGACAAAAACCGGCACGCGCCAGCGGACCTGTCTCTGGGCCGACGCCCTTTTCGCCTCATACGCCTCGATGCCGCGCCTGATCCCCGCGATCACCGCCTCGCTCGGCATGAAATCCGCTGCTTCCATGGCCACCCCGGCCGCCACTGAGATCGGCTTATGATAACGGCTTTTGCGCGAAAGTCGCCTGCGCTTGCGACGGGTGGAGCTAGTCCCCCGAAATCGGGAAAACCGTCTCCAGCCGCGCCGCAACCCGCCGCTTGAGCGCGCCGCCTAGAGCCTCCACCGGCACCAGCCGCTCGTGGTTGCCTGCTTGCAGTCGCATGAAGAAATGGTGCCGGTAGGCGGCGATCCTACCGTGCGTGGCCGGATCGGCGCTGACGTCGACCACGAATATCGAGCCGATGCGTGCGGGCCATGGCGGCCTGGCCAATGCGGTGCCGAGGAAATCGCCGAGCCCATAAGCGGTGACGCCGCCACCGATGCGCTCGACCGGCTGCACGACATGGGCATGATGGCCGACGATCAGCCCGGCGCCCTTATCCGCCAGCAGACTCGCCAGCGCCCGCGTCGCCTTGCGCGGAAAATGCCGGAACTCCCAGTCCCAATGCGGCACCGCGCAGGTAAGGTCGACGCCGGACATGGCGTCGGGCGGCCATGCGGCGGCCTGCATCGAGATCCGTTCCTCGAACGGCGCGGGGCCGGTGTTGCGCCAGAGCGTAAAGGCCGCGAAGCCGATGGTCAGCGATCCGGCGGCATGACTCTGGACAGGTCCGCCGGCAACCGTGCCGATCGTCCGGATCCCGAGCCGGTCGAGCGCCGCAAGCGTTTCCTCGAAACCGGCTATGCCCTGATCGAGCACGTGGTTGTTGGCCAGGGACAGCACCAGCCTTTCGCGCGCGATGCCGGCGGCTGCGAGCGCGTCGGCCAGGAAATTCTCGCTCATCGCATGATGCGTGCCGAGCCGCGTGCCCATGGTCGTGTATGGACGTTCGACGATCGGGCTTTCGCAATTGCCGACCACAAGGTCGGCGGACGAAAGCAGGGCGGCAATCGCCGGATCGCATTCTGGCGCATCGCGATTGGCGACCGCCGAGATGTCGCCGACGAAGGCCAGCCGCACGGTTCGCATCGGCGGCGGATCGATCAGCCTCGCCTCTGGCGCCACAAAACCGCTTCGGTCGCCGCCAAGCGACGGTCGCAGCAAGCGTGGCAACCACGACAGTTTGTAGGAAAGCGGGTAATTCGACACGGGCAGGTCCAGTTTTGCTCTCTCTAGACTGTCTGCCCGGCCGATTGAAGCCGGCCGCCGTATCGAAAGCAGCCCGCCAATCGGCGTGGGCTAGGCGACGGCTCGAGTCAAATATGTGTATGCTCGCGACATGACGCAGTGGAGGGCGATGACGATGCGTAGAACGATCCTTGCAGCAGCCTTGTTTGCATTCCTGCCGGCGACCTTCGCCTGGGCGGAAATGCCGGACGCAGCCAAGTCCTTGTTCGAGGCGAAGAGCATGGCCGAGCGGAACGCGGCGCTGTCGACGCTGGAGGCGGCAGCGGCCAAGGACCCGGCCTCGGCCTATGCGGCGGGCGCCGGTGAATTCTTCACCGCACTCGAGCTCCTCGCCGGAGGCCTGCATCGCCACGGCTTCGATAGCCCGAAATCCTTCATGCTGCCGCTGATGCAGTTGCCCGTGCCGGACAATCCCAACCCGCAGCCGCTGACCTATGAGGAATTCCGCGCCATCCTGGTCTCGTTCCGCGACCGCCTGGAAAAATCCGCCGCAACGCTGGGTTCCGTCCCGGCCAACGCCGACATCGGCATGGTCGTCGACCTCACCCGCGCTGGCATCGATCTCAACGAGGACGGCGCCATCGCGCCGGACGAAAGCTTCGCCGCGATCATGGCAGCGCTCTCACGCGGCAGCGTCGACACGAGCGCTGCCGCGCCCTCGCTCACCTTCCGCTTCGACCGCGCGGACGGTTTCTGGCTGCAAGGCTATGCGGAGTTCCTGATGGCGCAGGCCGATTTCTGGCTGGCGCATGATTTCAAGGCCATGTTCGATGGCTCTTTCCACATGCTGTTCCCGCGCGCCAAACTGCCGCTGCAGGACGCGCTGGTGCCGCTGGACGGTGGCATGAGCGGTAACATGTTCGCCTCGGAATGGCGTTTCGCCGACTTCATCTCGCTGGTGCATCTCGTCAACTGGCCGGTGATCGAGCCGGAACGCCGGCAGGCCGCGCGACGCCATCTGCTGGAGATGATCCGGCTGTCGCGCGAGGACTGGAAAGCGATCCTGGCCGAGACCGACAACGACCGCGAATGGCTGCCGGGGCCGCAGCAGAAAGGCGCCAATCCCCTCACCGGCCTCGACGTCGGCCAGGAGCAGGTAACCGCTTGGCTCGCCACGCTGACCATGGCCGAGGACCTTCTCGAAGGCCGCGTGCTGCTGCCGCATTTCCGCATCGCCGGCAAGGGCATCAACATGAAGCGCTTCTTCGACGAGCCGAAACCCTTCGACCTAGTTCTGTCGATCACCGGCCCCGGCATCGCGCCCTATCTCGAAAGCGGCAAGATCCTCACCAGCAACGATTTCGACCAGATCCAGCGCGAGTTCGGCGGCGCCGGCTTTTTGACGTTTGCGCTGTGGTTCAATTAAGGGTCGCAAGCCTTGGGTTCCTCACCCCATGAAATGGGGGAGAGGTAGCTCGGCGAAGCCGAGACGGAGCGGGAGCGCCGGTTCGGGCGGCGAAAGAGCCTCGAAGAGAAGGGCTTCCGCCTTACGAAGCCCCCTCTCCGTCCGCTTCGCGGACACCTCTCCCCCGCCTCTGGCGAGGCGAGGAACCGGGTCCGCGTTAACCTCTCTCAGCGGATCATGACGCCTCTCCTGACAGCCTTCTGTCAGCAGCCTCAGCACCTGGCCGGCGCTGTTTCACTCGGCCCTTTCCATTTCGGCCGAGTCCACCCATATTCGGGCCATGGCCAGACATCCTGACAAGAAGACGCCTTCGCAAGACGGCGCGCCGAAGCGGCGCAGTCCGCTGACCGAATTCCTCGACGCCGCCGAACCGCTGAATCCCGGCGGCTTCGCCGAGGCGCCGCAGGCCGACTTCACCGGCGCGCCGCTGACCGGCTCGATCTCCGATTGGGCCGGGCAGATCGAGCGCGAGGCGGAAAAGCAGCCGAAGGCGAAAGCCCCGAAGAAGATCCCCGAACGCTCCTCGGCGCCCGGGCGGACGGCGCGCGGCACCTCGATGGGCGGCGCGGCCTCGGCCAAGGAGCGCGCCGCCGCCGGCCTCAACCCGGTGGCCGGACTCGACATCAGCCTGGAGGACGCCGAGCAGGTTTCGTCCAGCGGGGTTACCGCGACCGTAGCCGCGCTGTCGGCGCTGATCGAATCCGGCAATCCGCTGCACAAGGACGGCCAGCTCTGGACGCCGCACCGTCCGGCCCGGCCGGAGAAGTCGGAAGGCGGCATCGCCATCAGGATGGTCTCGGACTTCGAGCCGGCCGGCGACCAGCCGACCGCGATCAAGGATCTCATCGAAGGCGTCGAGCGGAACGACCGCACCCAGGTGCTGCTCGGCGTCACCGGCTCGGGCAAGACCTTCACCATGGCCAAGGTGATTGAGGAGACGCAGCGCCCTGCCCTGATCCTGGCGCCCAACAAGACGCTGGCCGCGCAGCTCTATGCCGAGTTCAAGAAGTTCTTCCCGGAGAACGCGGTCGAGTATTTCGTCTCCTACTACGACTATTACCAGCCGGAAGCCTACGTTCCGCGCACCGACACCTATATCGAGAAGGAATCCTCAATTAACGAGCAGATCGACCGCATGCGCCACTCGGCGACGCGCTCGCTGCTCGAACGCGACGACGTCATCATTGTCGCTTCTGTCTCCTGCATCTACGGTATCGGCTCGGTCGAGACCTATACGGCGATGACCTTCCAGATGCAGGTCGGCGACCGGCTCGACCAGCGCTCGCTTCTCGCCGACCTCGTCGCCCAGCAATACAAGCGCCAGGACATCAACTTCGTGCGCGGCTCGTTCCGCGTGCGCGGCGACACGATCGAGATCTTTCCCGCCCACCTGGAAGACCGCGCCTGGCGCATCTCGATGTTCGGCGACGAGATCGAGTCGATCACAGAATTCGATCCGCTGACCGGGCAGAAGACCGGCGAGCTGAAGAGCGTCAAGATCTACGCCAACTCGCACTATGTGACGCCGCGCCCGACCTTGAATCAAGCCATCAAGTCGATCAAGGAAGAACTCAAGCATCGCCTGCAAGAGCTTGAAAAAGCTGGACGCTTGCTGGAGGCGCAGCGGCTTGAGCAGCGCACGCGCTTTGACCTGGAGATGCTGGAGGCGACCGGCTCCTGCGCCGGCATCGAGAACTATTCGCGCTATCTCACCGGCCGCGCTCCGGGCGAGCCGCCGCCGACGCTGTTCGAATATGTGCCGGACAATGCGCTGATCTTCATCGACGAAAGCCACGTCACCGTACCGCAGATCGGCGGCATGTATCGCGGCGACTTCCGCCGCAAGGCGACGCTGGCGGAGTACGGCTTCCGCCTGCCCTCCTGCATGGACAACCGGCCGCTGCGCTTCGAGGAATGGGACGCTATGCGCCCGCTCTCCGTCGCGGTTTCGGCGACGCCTGGCGGCTGGGAGTTGGAGCAGTCCGGCGGCGTTTTCGCCGAGCAGGTCATCCGCCCGACCGGCCTGATCGATCCGCCGGTCGAGGTGCGCCCGGCCAAGAGCCAGGTCGACGACGTCGTTGGCGAAATCCGCGAGACGACGAGGCTCGGCTACCGCACGCTGGTCACTGTGCTCACCAAACGCATGGCCGAGGACCTTACCGAATATCTGCATGAGAACGGCATTCGCGTCCGCTACATGCATTCCGACATCGACACGCTGGAGCGAATCGAAATCCTGCGCGACCTGCGTCTCGGCGCCTTCGACGTGCTGGTCGGCATCAACCTTCTGCGCGAAGGCCTCGACATTCCGGAGTGCGGTTTCGTAGCCATTCTCGACGCCGACAAGGAAGGGTTCCTCCGTTCGGAAACCTCGCTGATCCAGACCATCGGCCGCGCCGCTCGCAATGTCGACGGCAAGGTGATCCTCTATGCCGACCAGATCACCGGCTCGATGGAGCGGGCGATGGCGGAAACCAACCGTCGCCGCGAGAAGCAGATGGAGTGGAACGCCGCCAACGGCATCACGCCGGAATCGGTCAAGTCGCGCATCGCCGACATCCTCGACTCGGTCTACGAGAAGGACCACGTCCGCGCCGACATCTCGCAGTTCACCGACGACGCCGGCGCCATGATTGGCAACAACCTCAAGACCCATCTCGAGGCGCTGGACAAGCAGATGCGCGATGCCGCCGCCAATCTCGACTTCGAGAAGGCGGCGCGCGTCCGCGACGAGATCAAGCGACTGCGCGAGATGGAGCTTGCCATCTCCGACGACCCGCTGGCGCGCGAGGTGGAAAGCCAAAGTCCTGCCTCGGGCCGCGAGAAGGGCAAGCACAACAAGGGTGTCGCCAGGCACCGCACGGCCGAGGAGCAGGAGCATTTCCGCAGGCTCGACGAAGCGCGCGCCGCCGAGGAAGC
>NZ_RZRX01000173.1:0-13957 GCF_003997405.1 Mesorhizobium sp. M2A.F.Ca.ET.042.01.1.1 | reverse complement strand
GGCTTGATCTGGGTGAAGCGCGTCTCCCAGAAACGCAGCACGTGCTGCGGCAGGTCGAGATCTTCCGCGACTTCGCTGATGGTGCGGAAAGCATCGGGGCTCTTGTCCATGGGCCAATCCTCCACACTGGACCACGATCCGGCGCATGATGCCGAATCGCCCCTTATTTCAGCGATTTATGGAGCGATATTCAAGCCCAGCGTCAAACCGGCCGGCGGTTTTCAACCGCATTCGCCAGCAAACTACTTGCCGCCTTTGCCCTTGCTGTTCTGATGCGAACGCAGAATCCGGTTCTTGAGCACGTTCGACGATTTGAACGTCATCACCCGGCGCGGCAGGATCGGCACTTCCTCGCCGGTCTTGGGATTGCGGCCGATGCGCTCGTTCTTGGAGCGGACGTGGAAGGTGGCAAAGGACGAAAGCTTGACCGTCTCGCCGCGAACGATGGCTTCGCAGATTTCGTCCAGCACGGCTTCGACGAGTTCCGCCGATTCAGTCCGCGACAGGCCAACCTTCCGATAAACGGCTTCAGCAAGGTCGGCACGCGTCAGTGTCTTTCCCCCCATGCGACCGTCCCATCTGCTCGCAGAAAATGTAAATCGATACAGCCAAAGGCAGAGCCTAAGTAATTGATCCGGCAAGGTCAAGGACCGAACCGGCGCGTTCGGCACTTACCAGCGGAGCAACACCGCGCCCCAAGTGAAGCCTCCACCCATCGCCTCGAGAAGCACCAGATCGCCCTTCTTGATGCGGCCGTCGGCGACGGCCACCGAGAGAGCCAGCGGCACCGAGGCAGCCGAGGTGTTACCGTGTAAATCGACGGTGACCACAACTTTCTCCTCGGCTATCCCGAGCTTCCTGGCGGAAGCGTCAATAATCCGTTTATTGGCCTGATGCGGCACGAACCAATCGAGGTCCTGCGCCGTTATGCCGGCCTCGCCGAAGGTCGCCTCGATGACATCGGTGATCATGCCGACGGCATGCTTGAACACCTCACGGCCTTCCATCCTGAGATGGCCGACGGTTCCCGTCGTCGAAGGCCCGCCATCGACGAAGAGCTTGTCCTTATGCGCGCCATCGGAGCGCAGGCTCGCCGCCAGCACGCCGCGGTCAGTGATCGCACCGGCGCCCTCTTGGCCTTCGAGAACGAGCGCCCCGGCGCCGTCGCCGAACAGCACGCAGGTCGAGCGGTCGTTCCAGTCGAGGATACGCGAGAATGTCTCCGAGCCGATCACCAGGACACGCTTGGCCAAGCCGCCACGAATATAAAGATCGGCGGTGGCGACGGCATAGACGAAGCCCGAGCAGACGGCCTGCATGTCGAAGGCAAAGCCGTGATGCATGCCGAGCTTGTTCTGGATCTCAACGGCGGTCGCCGGGAATGTGTTGTTGGGCGTCGAAGTCGCCAGGATGATGAGGTCGATATCGGCTGGCGTCATGCCCGCGCTGTCCAGCGCGGCGCGCGCCGCCGCCTCGCCCAGAGAGGCCGTCGTCTCGTCATCGGCCGCGACATGGCGCTGGCGTATGCCGGTGCGCTGGACGATCCACTCGTCGGATGTCTCGACCATGCCTTCGAAGTCGGCATTCTTCATAATGCGGTGGGGCAGCGCGGCACCATTGCCGCGCACGACTGATCTGATCAAGGTCCGTTCCTATTCCTCGGCGTCGGCGGAGACGCCGGATTTCCTGTTTGCCTGGGCATTGGGATTGCGCGCATGGAACAGATCGAGGTCGGCCTCGATCCGGTCAAGCAGATTGTTGCGCACCATGTCGTAGCCGAGCTCGATCGCCGCGGCGAAGCCATCCGAATCGGCGCCGCCATGGCTCTTCACCACGATGCCGTTCAAGCCCAGGAAGACGCCGCCATTGGAGCGGCCGACATCCATCTTCTCGCGCAGCCGGTCGAAGGCGCCCTTGGCGAAGACATAGCCGATCTTGGCCATGAGCGTGCGGCTCATGGCGGCGCGAAGATAGCCGGCGATCTGCCTTGCCGTGCCCTCGGCGGTCTTGAGCGCGATGTTGCCGGCAAAGCCCTCGGTGACCACCACGTCGACCGTGCCCTTGCCGATGTCGTCGCCTTCGACGAAGCCGCGGTAGTTCATCGAGGCCATGTTGGCCTCGCGCAGCATGCGGCCGGCCTCCTTGACCTCTTCCTGGCCCTTGATCTCCTCGACACCGACATTGAGCAAGCCGACGCTCGGGCGCTCGATGCCGAACACCGAGCGCGCCATGCCGGTGCCCAGAATGGCGAAATCGATCAGCTGATGCGCGTCCGCGCCGATGGTGGCGCCGACATCGAGCACGACGCTTTCGCCGCGCGTCGTCGGCCAGAGCGCCGCGATCGCGGGGCGATCGATGGTGGCCATGGTGCGCAGGCAGAATTTCGACATCGCCATCAGCGCGCCGGTGTTGCCGGCCGAGATGCAGGCCTGCGCTGCGCCGCTCTTCACCGCCTCGACGGCCTTCCACATCGACGACTTCCAGCGCCCATGGCGCAGCGCCTGGCTCGGCTTGTCGTCCATGCGCACGGCGATCTCGCAATGGACGAACTCGCTCACTTCGGCGAGCTTCGGGAACTTGGCGAGCTCGGGACGCACCACGTCCTCGCGGCCATAGATGACGAAGCGGATGTCAGGGCGGCGGATGACGACCGTCATCAGCGCCGGGATGACCACGCTCGGTCCGTGATCGCCGCCCATGGCATCGATGGAAATCCTGATCACTCGGTGTTTTTCTCACGGTTTGCCTGGCTAGCGGCGGACGCCTGCCAAGGTAAGGGGGCTCGCGAAGGTTCGGCGAAAATAGCGGTTTTGCGCCTGCGCACAACCAACTTTTCCAAAATCCGGACCACTCTCAGGATTTTCCGAGCAGCGAACGCAGCTTTTTCTGGAATTCGCTTTCCTCGGCCTGATCGTCGCCGGCGACGTCGAGCGAGGCTCCGGGCTTGCGCGGATAGGGATCGATCGCCAGGCCGAAGAACTGTTCGGCCAGCGCGCCGACGTCAATCGTGTCGCCGGAGAATGTTTCCGGACTGTCCGGTCCGTCGGCGTCGAGAATAATCTCGCCGCCGCCGTCGAAGCCCTCGCGTCCAAGCTTCGACTGCTCGGGCAGGAACAGCGCCTCGACCGGCTCGTCTATATGCGCGCTTACCGGCTCCAGGGTGACGATGCAGGCCTGCGTGATGTCGGCCTCGACACGGCCCGTAACCTTGACGCCGTTGCGCTTCCACGAAGCAACAAGCAATTCGGCGCGGTAGCTTTCCACCGAAAGCAGGTCATATTCGGCGGCAAGTGCCTCGCGCTGGCGCTGGTCGGCCTCGACCAGGACCGGCAGGCCTTTTTGCGGCAGCCGCGCGACATTGGCGACAAAGGATACCGGGCTGCGCAATTCAGCGTCTTTCATGCTGGTCTCCTTCAAGCGGCCCCGGCGGCCGGGAATGCGACCGTGCCGGCGGCGATTGATTCGATCGGCTGCGCGGCGAGCTTCCGGCTGGCATCGCAGACATAATCCGCCAGCAGCGACGCCTCCGGCCAGGGGCCAGCGTCCGGCCTGACATTGCGGGCAAGCGCCGCCGCAAGCTCCGCGCGGTCGTCTTCCCGGAGGGCATCATCATAGGCGGTCGTGCGGCCGTAAAACATCCTTGCCAGCTTCTTCATGCGCTTGGGCACGCCGACATCGCTGATTCCAAGTTCGCGCAGCGAATGATCGACATCGAGGAAGAACTCGTCGATCAGCACTTGCGCGACCTCGGCCGCCACGCCTTGCTCGCCATGCAGACGGTGCTGGACGAGATAGATATGCAGCGACAGCATCTCGAAGCGGCCGAGCGGCGTATCCGGCACATTCCAGTCCGAATAAAACACCGTTTGCCGCGCCGCCGCCACGATTTGTGCGTAGAGCGCGTCGGTGATAGCGCGGTTGGCATTGCGTTCGCGGCCAAAAAGGCGCTGGAACATTGAGGGCGGTCTCCCGGGGACCTGTTGTTTGATTTGGCCTTGTTGCATCGGCATGCAAGCTGGTTTACCGGTTTTGCGGCCCAGCGCAAGTTGCGGGGATGTGATGGAGAATTGTTGTTGGGTGCGCTGAAATTCAAGTCGTTTCTTGCGCCCGCCCCGGTGGGCGTGGCCTCACTGCTGATGGTCGTATCGGCGCTTTCCGCCTGCAATTCGTCCAAGATGTTCGGCGATCTCCATCCAAGCGAGACGCTGACCAAAGGCTACGTCATCGACCAGCAGGCAATCGATTCGGTGCCGGTCGGATCGAGCCGTGAACAGGTGCTGCTGGCGCTGGGCACGCCCTCGACGACGGCGACCTTCGACAACGAGGCCTTCTACTATATCTCGCAGACGCGCAAGCGCTACGTCGCCTTCGACAACCCGCACATCATCGACCAGCATGTGTTGGCGGTCTATTTCGGCGCTGACGGTCGCGTGACCCAGATTGCCAATTACGGCCTGAAGGACGGCAAGATCTTCGACTTCATCTCCAGGACGACACCGACCGGCGGCAAGGACCAGAACTTCCTCAGCCAGGTCATCAACGGCGCCGCCAAGCTGGCACCCGGCATCCCCGGCGGCGGCAGCGGCACGCCTTAAGTCCATCGACCGCCCACAGAGCAATCAAAACCCGCCGCCTCGCCGGCGGGTTTTGTGTATGCGCGACCAAGACGCATGCTTGCTTATGTTCCGGCGTCCCCCTATCAATTTGCCGGGATTGGGGACCGGTCATGAGCAACAGCGATCATACTGTGCCGCAAGGCTGGATGGCGACAGGCACGCCCGACCGGCAGACCGTGACACCTGACTGGCTTGTCGTCGATGCACCGACAATCGACGGCGTCGCGCTCAAGGAAATCCGGCCTGTCGCGACTTCGACCGGCTACCTCACTGAGATCTTTCGCGAGGAATGGGATCTGGACGGGCTTCCCGTCGGACAGGTGTTTCAACGCACGATTTATCCCGGCGCGGTAACGGGATGGCATGCCCATGGCGTCACAACCGACCGGCTTTTTTGCTCGGTGGGCAGCGTTCGCATCTCACTGTTCGACGGTCGCAAGGCCTCGCCGACATTCGGCGCGGTCTGGCACAAGATCGTCGGCGCGGTCAGGCCTGCCATAGTCGTCATTCCGCCCGGCGTCTGGCACGGAGTCGTCGCGCTCGGACCGGACATTGCATTGGTGCTCAATCTGGTCGACAAGGCTTATGCCTATGACGCGCCCGATCACTGGCGGCTACCGCCCGATACCGACCAGATCCCCTACAAGCTGGCATAGCGTGGAACAGGCCGGCCAGAGCGCGCCGACAGGGCGGATCGAACCGCTTGTCTCGGTCGTCATCGCGACGCACAACCGCCCCGCGGTCCTGCGCCAGACGCTGAAAAGCCTCATCGGTCAGACCCTGCAGGACTGGGAAGCCATCGTCGTCGGCGACGCGTGCCGGCCGGACACACCGGCAATTGTCGCCGCCTTCGATGACTGCCGCATTTCCTATATCGATCTTCCGGTGAATTTCGGCGAGCAATCAGGGCCGAACAACATCGGCTTCGCCAGGGCTCGCGGCCGCTTCGTCGCGGTCTTGAATCATGACGACCTCTGGTTTCCCGACCATCTGGCATCCATGAGCGGCTGGATCGACGCCACCGCTGCCGATGTAGTGATCGCCCGCGGCGCGGTCATCGAGTCGGCCGCGAGCAAGGGTTCCAGGCATATGATCCTCGGGATGGGGCGGGACGGCTTCTATGACCCCGTCACCACGGTCGGATTTGGCTCCGCGCAAATGATCCGGCGCACGTCGCTACCAAAGCTTGGGCCATGGCGCCCGGCCAGCCAGTGCGTTTGCGAGAGTTCCCAGGACTGGCTGTTCCGTGCCTGGCGCAAGGGTGCGGTGATCGCGACAATGCCGCATCTGACCGTGCTCATGCTGCATTCGGGCAAGCGCGAAGGCAGCTATGCGCGTGATACGGCGCAGGAGCAGGAAGAACTGATGGACGCGATGAGCTCGCCGGACGCTTTGCGCGCCAGGATTCTTGGCAACGCCGAGGAACCTGCTCCCCTTAAGCGTTCCCGTTACCTTAAACGCAGGTTTCTGGCGATGCTTGGCATACATCCGCGGGCGCGTTCCTTCCGTCGCCAGCATCGCCGAGGCGCCTTCATTGCCATGCTGCGCCAGACACGCGGCTTGCCGCCGATGCCCGAGCGAGAGCCGGACATCGACGCGTTGCTGGCCCGCTATCGCCATGCCAGCGAAAGGCCTGAAGCCAACTGAGCGCCCGCCGGGAAGGCGGCACGTATGGTGTTATGCGAAAAAACGAAGCCCGCGGGATCTCCCGCGGGCTTGGAATAGCCGCCGCGATCAGCCGTGCGCGAGCACGGCGAGAAGAAGCAGCGCGACGATGTTGGTGATCTTGATCGCCGGATTGACGGCCGGGCCGGCGGTGTCCTTGTAGGGGTCGCCGACGGTGTCGCCGGTGACCGAGGCCTTGTGCGCCTCGGAGCCCTTCAGGTGCTTGACGCCGTCCTTGTCGGTGAAGCCGTCCTCGAATGACTTCTTGGCGTTGTCCCAGGCGCCGCCGCCGGAGGTCATCGAGATAGCGACGAAGAGGCCGTTGACGATCACGCCGAGCAGCGAGGCGCCGAGCGCCGCGAAGGCCGAGGCCTTCGAGCCCGAGATCAGCAGCACGCCGAAATAGACGACGAGCGGCGCCAGCACCGGCAGCAGCGACGGGATGATCATTTCCCGGATCGCCGCCCTGGTCAGGATGTCGACGGCGCGCGCATAGTTCGGCTTCGAGGTGCCGGCCATGATGCCCTTGTCCTCGCGGAACTGCTTGCGCACTTCCTCGACGATCGAGCCGGCGGCGCGACCGACGGCGGTCATGGCGATGCCGCCGAACAGATAGGGGATCAGGCCGCCGAAGATCAGGCCGGCGACGACGTAGGGGTTGGAGAGGTCGAAGGAGACGTCGCCCATGCCCTGGAAGTAGGGGTATTTGTCGCCATTGGCGGCAAAGAACCGGAGGTCGTTCGAGTAGGCCGCGAACAGCACCAGCGCGCCGAGACCGGCCGAGCCGATGGCATAGCCCTTGGTCACAGCCTTGGTGGTGTTGCCGACGGCGTCGAGCGCGTCGGTGGAGTGGCGCACTTCTTTCGGCAGGCCGGCCATTTCGGCAATGCCGCCGGCATTGTCGGTGACCGGGCCGAAGGCGTCGAGCGCCACGATCATGCCGGCGAGGCCAAGCATGGTGGTGACGGCGATCGCCGTGCCGAACAGGCCGCCGAGCTGGTAGGTGGCGATGATGCCGCCAACGATGACGATCGCCGGCAGCGCGGTTGATTCCAGCGAGACCGCGAGGCCCTGGATGACATTGGTGCCGTGGCCGGTCACCGACGCCTGGGCGATCGAGTTCACCGGGCGCTTGTTGGTGCCGGTGTAGTATTCGGTGATCACCACGATGAGGCCCGTCACCAGAAGGCCGATGAGACCGCAGATGAACAGGTTCTTGCCGGTGATGGCGATGCCGGCGACGGTACCGACCTCGCCCCAGCCCACCGTGGCGGAGGTCGCGGCGGCAAGACCGACGATCGACAGCAGGCCGGTGACGATCAGGCCCTTGTAGAGCGCGCCCATGATCGAGCCGTTGGAGCCGAGCTTGACGAAGAAAGTGCCGACGATCGAGGTCAGGATGCAGGCGCCGCAGATGGCGAGCGGATAGAGCATGGCCGCACCCAGCGCGGCCGTGCCGCCGAAGAAGATGGCGGCCAGAACCATGGTTGCGACAACCGTCACCGCATAGGTCTCGAACAGGTCGGCGGCCATGCCGGCGCAGTCGCCGACATTGTCGCCGACATTGTCGGCGATGGTGGCCGGGTTGCGTGGATCGTCTTCGGGAATGCCGGCCTCGACCTTGCCGACGAGGTCGCCGCCGACATCCGCACCCTTGGTGAAGATGCCGCCGCCGAGACGGGCGAAGATCGAGATCAGCGATGCGCCGAAGCCGAGCGAGACCAGCGAGTCGATGACGACGCGATCATTCGGCTGGAGGCCCATCGGGCCAGTCAGGATGGCGTAGTAGATCGAGACGCCGAGAAGCGCCAGCCCCGCGACCAGCAGGCCGGTGATGGCGCCGGATTTGAAGGCGATATCGAGGCCCGCGGCGAGGCTGTTGGAGGCGGCCTGCGCGGTCCGCACGTTGGCGCGCACCGAGACATGCATGCCGATGAAGCCGGCGGCGCCCGAAAGCACGGCGCCGATCAGGAAGCCGATCGCGGAGGTGATCGAGAGCAACCACCAGGCAAGCAGGAGCACGACGATGCCGACCACGGCGATGGTGGTGTATTGGCGCGCCAGATAGGCCTGGGCGCCTTCGCGTATGGCGGCGGATATTTCCTGCATGCGCTGATTGCCCTGATCGGACGCAAGGACCGAACGTGTCGCCCAGATGGCGTACAGAACTGACAGCAAGCCGCAGGCGATGACGGCGGTAATAATGGTCATTGCCGGATTTTCCTCTATTGATGGCCCAAAAGAACCCCTCCCTGGGCCGTTGGAACGGAGATGGATGCCGCGCGCGGAATCCACCCCTTGGTTGGGGTATGCGAAACAAGGCTTGGAACGTCAAGATATTGTTCGGTTTTTGCCCGGCTTTCGCCCAAAAGAAGAAGGCGGGAATCGTTGTGCCAGTGCGAGCCTGGAATTAGATCGATTAAAATGCGCAGGGCATCACAGGGCAACCCTGCCCGCCTGCCCCCGTATCGCGCTACTCCGCCCCCTGCCCCATGCGCCGCGCGGCGTAGCGTTCGATCGCCGACAGGCCGTCATAGATCAGCACGGCAAGCGCGGCGACGATGAGACCACCCTGCAGCACGAAGGCAAGGTTGTTCGAGATCAGGCCGGCGATGATCACCTCGCCCAGGGTCTTTGCGGCAACCGTCGAGCCGATCGTCGCGGTGGCGAGGCTGATGACGACCGACAGCCGAATGCCGCCGAGAATAACAGGGGCGCTCAGCGGCAGCTCGACCTTCATCAGCCTCTGCCAGCCGGTCATGCCGGCGCCGCGCGCCGCTTCCATCACGTTGCCGGGCAGCGTTGTCAGCGCCGTCAGCGCATTCTCGAAGATCGGCAACAGCCCATAGAGGAAGAGCGCGATCAGCGTCGGCTTCTCGCCGAAGCCGACGGCCGGAACCGCAAGCGCCAACACGGCAACCGGCGGAAAGGTCTGGCCGATATTAACCAGGCTGCGCGACAAGGGCAGGAACTCGGCGCCTGCCGGCCTCGTGACCAGGATGGCTAAAGCCACCGCGACAATCGTTGCCGCGACCGTCGCGACAAGGACGGTCCGCAGGTGCTGCAGGGTCAGCGTCAGCAGGCTGCCCTGGTTGTAGATCGCCGGCGCGCCATTCTCCGTCAAAGGTTTCAACAGCGGCTCGAACCAGCCCGGGCTGGTGATGAAGATCACCAGCAGCGCCAGGACAGCCAGCCTCAGCAGCGCGGGCAGCCAGGCTTTCATTGCGGCCTCGCCGCGCGCTTCACCAGGCCTTCGATGGTGACGCGGCCAATGAGTTTGCCGTCGGTGCCCTTCACCGGCAGCGCAGGACGGCCCGACCACAACAGCTCGGCCAGCGCGTCGCGCTGCGTGGCCTCGCCGGGAATCGCCTCGCCCTCCGCGCCGCCCGGCTCCATGGCATCGCGCACAGGCCCGAGCGACAGCAACCGGAACGGCCTTTCGCTGGCGCCAACCAATGTCTCGACAAAATCGCTTGCAGGCCTCGCCAGAATCTCCGCCGGTTTTGCGTATTGCACCAGCTTGCCGGCATCCATGACGGCGATCTTGTCGCCCATATGGACAGCCTCTTCCATGTCGTGGGTGACGAGAATGATGGTGGTGCCAAAACGCTTCTGGATCGCCAGTAGATCCTCCTGCGCCTTGGTGCGGATGATCGGATCCAGAGCGCCGAAGGGCTCATCCATCAAAAGCACGTTGGGCTCGGCGGCCAGAGCGCGGGCCACGCCGACACGCTGTTGCTGACCGCCGGAAAGCTCGTGCGGGTAACGCGGGCCGTAGGCCTGTGGATCGAGCTGGTAGAGCGTCATCAGTTCGTCGACACGCGCCTTGATGCGATCCCTGTCCCAGCCGAGCAGCAGCGGCACGGTGGCGATGTTTTGCGCCACCGTGCGGTGTGGAAACAGGCCGTGGCCCTGGATGGCGTAGCCGATGCTGCGGCGCAGCTGATAGCCGGGCACCGAGCGGTTGTCGGCGCCGTCGAGCTTGATGACGCCGGAGGTCGGCTCGACCAACCGGTTGATCATCCTGAGCAGCGTCGTCTTGCCGGATCCGGATGTGCCGACAATGGTGGCGATGGTTCGCGGCTCGATGACCATCGAAACGTTGTCGACCACAGTCGTCTCGTCATAGCGCTTGGTGATGCCCTCGATCTCGATCATGCCTTTTCAACTACCCTGCGCTTGGTGGCGGTCATCTCGATGACCGCGTCGAGAATGATGGCAGCCGCAAAGGCCAACGCCACGGTGGGCAGCGCGCCGAGCAGCACCAGATCCATCGCCGTCTGGCCGACGCCCTGGAAGACAAACACGCCGAAGCCACCGCCGCCGATCAGCGCGGCTATGGTGGCAAGGCCGATATTCTGCACCAGCACGATGCGGATGCCGGTCAGGATCACCGGAAAGGCGAGCGGGAACTCGACATCGAGCAGGCGCTGGCGATCGGTCATGCCCATGCCGCGCGCGGCGTCGTTGGCCGCTCGGGGCACACCAGCCAGCCCGACCACGGTGTTGGCCACCACCGGCAACAGCGAATAGAGGAAGAGCGCGACAAAGGCGGGCGCGGTGCCGATGCCCCTGATGCCGATCGCGGCTGCGCCCGGCACATGCAGGGCAACCCAGCCGAGCGGTGCGATCAGCAGGCCGAACAGCGCGATCGAGGGGATGGTCTGGATGATGTTGAGCACGTTCAGCACGCCCGCCCGCAGCTTCTCGACGCGATGGCAAAGGATGCCGAGCGGTATGCCGACGATCACCGCGCCAGCCAGCGAGCCAAGCGCCAGGCTAACGTGCTTGGAAGCCTCGGCCCAGAAGCTGTCTGCGCGGCTGGCGTATTCCTTGAGGATGGAGAGGCTGTCCCAGCTTCCCGAGACGAGCAGCACGGCAATGGCGAGCGCGGCAAGGACGAGCACGCCGACGCGCGACCAGGGCGACAGGTTCAGCCTGGTCAGCACATCGGCCAATAGCAGGGTGAAGGCAAAGATCAGCAGCCAGAAACCGGAGGCGGGGGCGACGCGGGCAAAGGTGTTTCCGGCAGGCGTCAGGAAACCGCCGGCGGTGCCGATCAGGACCGATAGCGCGACCAGCGCGACGACGCTGACCGCCAGCCTGAGGATGAGCGGCGTCTTAAGCAAGGCGACGATGGCGGCGACGATCACCATAGCCAGCAGCACCATGCCAAGCGCGGGCGGCAGCGCTTCGAGGATCGAACGCGCCTGGCCTGGCACGATGCGGTTGGCGCGGAACGTCGCAAAGGGGGCCGCCAACGCAGCGTAGGCGACGATCGCGGCAATGACGACGCCGAGCTTGTCGAAGCGGATGGTCACGATCGCCCCTCAATCGGCGGCGCGCCGCAGCACGGCGCGCCGAGCTCACCTCACTTCAAGAACCCGTTCTTCTTCAGAAAATCCTCCGCCACGCCCTTTGCAGGCTCGCCACCCAGTTGGACGCGGCCATTGAGCTCCTGCAGGGTGACGAGATCGAGCTTGGCGAAGACCGGCTTCAGCAGCGCCTCGATTTCGGGATGCTGCTTCAGGACCTCTTCGCGGATGATCGGCGCCGGCTGGTAGACCGGCTGCACACCCTTGTCGTCCTCGAGCACGACGAGGCCGGAGGGCTGGATGCCGCCGTCGGTGCCATAGACCATGGCGGCGTTGGCGCCGTTGGTCTGGTTGGCGGCGGCAGCGATGGTCGCCGCGGTGTCGCCGCCGGAGAGGGTGATCAACTGGTCTGGCTTCAGCGTAAAGCCATAGGTCGTCTGGAAGGCGGGGAGCGCCGCCGCAGAATTGACGAATTCGGCGGAAGCCGCGAGCACCACCTTGCCGCCGCTGGCGACATACTTGCCCAAGTCCGACAAGGTGGCGAGCTTGTTCTCGTCAGCCACTTCCTTGCGCAGCGCGATCGCCCAGGTGTTGTTGGCCGGCGACGGCGACAGCCAGACGATCTTGTTGGCATCGTAGTCGAGCTTCTTGGCGGTCTCGTAGCCCTTGGCGGCGTCCTTCCAGACCGGATCGTCGGCCTTCTGGAAGAAGAAGGCGGCATTGCCCGTATATTCTGGATAGATGTCGATCTCGCCGGCGGTGATCGCCTTACGCACCACGGGCGTCGCGCCGAGCTGGATACGGTCGGTGGTCTTGATGTTGTTGGCGTTGAGCACGAGCTGGATGATGTTGCCTAGCACGCCGCCTTCGGTGTCGATCTTGGAAGACACCACCACCTGGGCATTCGCCGATGCCGTCGCGATACCAAGCGCCATCGCCGCGAAAGCGAGCTTTCTACCTGAAAACATTGTGAAAATCCCTTGCTATAAGCCGTTCAATCGGTGGTCGCATATGAGCACAGCTTCAACGGCCGGTCGGGGCATACGGTTTCATAACTAGGGGGATACACGCAATAATTTTGTTCGGCCCAGACGAAGGCCACGGGCGCACCCCGACATGGCTATGCCGACCTAAGGTCGGCTGGCCGCCTGCCCTGTTCTGGGGAATACTAGGGAAAGGCGGGTCGGCGGCCAAAAACAGGGAGTGTGTCATGGCCAAGCATAAAGTCGGCTACCTCATCGGCAGCCTTGCCAGGGGCTCCATCAACCGCAAGCTTGCGAAAGCCCTCGTGAAACTGGCGCCGCCCGAACTTGAGATGACGGAAATCCCCTTCAAGGACCTGCCGCTCTACAGCTACGACTATGATGCCGACTTTCCGCCGGTCGCCCTGGAGTTCAAGAAGGCCATCGCGTCCGTCCAGGCAGTGCTTTTCGTCACGCCGGAATACAACCGCTCGATCCCCGGTGGCCTGAAGAACGCGATCGACTGGGCGAGCCGGCCCTACGGCAAGAACTCTTTCGCCCGCAAACCGACAGCCGTCATCGGAACCTCGCCAGGCGCGATCGCGACAGCCGTCGCCCAGCAGAGCCTGCGCAGCGTGCTCAGCTTCTGCAACGCACCCCAGATGAACTCTCCCGAAGCCTATATCCAGTTTACCCCGGGATTGATCACCGACGACGGCGAGGTGACTGTGGCGTCAACCGAAACATTCCTGCGCAATTACATGGACGAGTTCCACATGTTCATCGCGCGGGTGCTGCAGGTGCTCCCGCCTGATGCATGACGCCGGCCGTTTCGGACTTGTCGCCGGAACGGCCTCGGCACCTTCCTCAGCGTTCGCGGGAGCCTACCATCCTCAACGTGCCGAGCGCGACAAAGCAAAGCGCGACGACCGGGAAGACGACCCAGTTGAGCATCGTCCAGCCCCATGCGTTGTAGATCGCGCCTGACATGAGCGAGGAGAAGGCGACGGAGCCGAACAGGACGAAGTCGTGGAAACCCTGCACCTTGCTTTTCTCGGAAGGGCGGTAGCTGGCCGCGACCATGGCCGTTGCGCCGATGAAGCCGAAGTTCCAGCCAAGCCCGAGCAGGATCAGCGCCGTCCAGAATTGCCACAGATGCAGCCCGGAAAGCGCCACCGTGGCGCAGCCGATCAGGAGCACGAGGCCCGTGGCCAGGATGCGTTCGGCGCCGAAGCGGTGGATCAGCGAGCCGGTGAAGAAGCTCGGCCCGAACATGGCCATGACGTGCCAGGAAATGCCCAGCGTCGCATCGTCTTCCGACAGGCCGCAGCCGACCATGGCGAGCGGCGCGCCGGTCATGACGAAGCTCATCAGCGCGTAGCTGCCGACGGTGCAGAAA
>NZ_RZRX01000172.1:0-14007 GCF_003997405.1 Mesorhizobium sp. M2A.F.Ca.ET.042.01.1.1 | reverse complement strand
GCCCATCACGGTTCTCCCTTCCACCGCAATGAATCATCAAACCGTCACTCTGGGAATCCCGAATCCTTTAAAGGGCGACGCGCTTTAGGCGATGCGCCAAACGCGTATCCAAACTGTCTTGTCCGGGAAATCGGCGATCGCCGTCTCGCGGCTCCCACCGGTACGAATTCATTTTGCTGATGTTACCGTTCTCCGAATCCCGATATCGAATGAGGTGAGCGGCCTCCAACTGAGCATCTTTCCCGCCAGGGAAATATCCAGGCTGGCAATGTCGACGTCTGTGTTTCTAGCCCCAACATATTCGCGTTCAAAAACGTAGCCGGTTAATCCCTCTATCGCCTCCACAACTTCTAGTACGGAGCGAGTTTCGCCGCTACCGATGTTTATGATTGCGCGTGACCCAGGGGGAAGCAACAGAGCTGCTTCAATTGCGTCGATCACATCGTCGATATAGACATAGTCACGCATGGCTTTGCCGTCGCCGAATATGCGGATAGGCAGCCTCTTATGCCAATGATCCAATAGCATAGGAACGAGACCCTGGCCTTTGCGGAAGATTTGGCCAGGCCCATAGGGATTTGCTAATCTGAGGATCACATATTCCAAACCGTCTACGTGGCCGTACATCTGGATATATCTTTCCACGATGAGCTTCGTCAGGCCATGTGAGTTGATCGGGTTCGGAGCAGAGGTCTCCGGCGTCGGAACAACTGCGTCCGGTCCGTAAATCGTTCCGCCGGATGATAGGAAAATATAACGCTTTACCCCCGCCTGCAGGCACGCCTGCAGGAATTTCACGTGGGGGATTACGTTCTCCTCTATATCAGCAATAGTGTGCTCGTTCCTCAGTCCGGGACTTGAAGTCGAAATGAGTTGAACGACTGTTTCGATTCCTTCCAAGGAGGACGCCATGGCAATCGGCTGCAGGAAGTCGCTCTGAACGAACTCTGCACCTGCTCCCAAAGAGCCTATGAATTCGGGATCAAATCGCCTGGATACCGCACGGACGGGCATACCGCTCTGAACTAGTCGCCTAAGCAGGTGCCGACCGATAAAACCGTTTGACCCGTAGACGCCAATCATTTCGAACGTCCTAATTCTCGGCTATCTCTGCGGGCGGTCGGTGCGGTGCAGATCAGGTGCTGATGCGGGGACACTCTTAAAGCTCCCACTTCGCGCGCAATCTTGACCTCGTAGCGCTGATACAGGCGCTTGAGATCGTTCATCGGAACGGCATTAGGCTTCGTCATCAACAACTCAACAGCCTATCTTTATTGATCCCGGCCTGCTCGAACTGCAAACATCCAGAAAATTCAGGCACTTCTAATATAAAGTATCTGAGATACTGCCGTCACGGGCAGAATGGAAAGCCGGAACCATGGGCACAACTATTGAGATTCCGGCCTAGCCGCAACAGCTACACGTCATTTTGCAAAACGTTGCAAGCCTAAAGCGCGTCGCGATCCTTCGGATGCGCTCCCATGCGCTTTAAGGTCCTTGATTTTACGCATGTTCTTTATCTCGAAACCGGTCCCCATTTTCGGGAGACATGCTTTAGGGGCTGGCCAACGCGGCCTCGACAGGTTTGACCGGCACCGCTGTCAGCGACTCCACTCGGCCGCCTTTGAGCGTTAGCCTCTTCGTGCACACGCTTTGAATAAGACTCTCGCTGTGGCTCGCCAGAACGATTATGCCTGCCTTTTCGGCCAGTTCATCCATGCGCTTCTTGGCCTTTTCCTGGAAAGAGGCATCCCCCGCCCCGATCCATTCGTCCATGAGCAGGATTTCGGGGTCGAGCGCCGTCGCCACCGAAAAGGCGAGCCGCGCCGCCATACCCTGGCTATAGGCCTTGAAGGGCAGGTCGATGAAATCGCCGAGCTCGCTGAAGGCAATGATGTCTTCCATCTTTTCTTCAATCTCGGCTTCCGACCATCCGTTGATCAAGCCCCGCAACACAATGTTGCGGCGGCCGGTCGCTTCGCGGCGAAACCCTATGTTGATGTTGAAAAGAGCGTCGACCTTACCTTCGATCACGACGCTCCCTCCGGAAGGCTCGTAAATGCCGTAGAGGACCTTCAGCAGTGTTGTCTTACCGGCTCCGTTCGGGCCGACAAGACCAAGCCGGTCGCCGGCCTTGAGTTCGAAACCGACGCCGTCGAGCGCCTGAACAAACTGCCTTCGGCCGGAGCCTTCTATTCGACCGCCAGTCGCGCCCAAACGCCGATCCGGCGCCGAAAGCGTCAGTTTTTCGTGCAGCTTGTAGATCAGGCTGACGTTGTCCAGCTTTATGGAAACCATCACAAACTCAAATCAAAAAGACGACCTGGCGGCGATAGCTGCCAAGCAGCAGCAGCGCGATCGTCCACGTGACCAACGCTGTGGCGCCGGTGATGGCGAAGGCGTTACTCGGAAACTCACCCCCGAGGATCGGAATGCGCGCAACGTCCAGGAAGTAAGAGAACGGGTTCCAGAGATAGGAGTATCTCTGTATCGCGTCTTGGCCATTATAGACCCAAAAGACGGGTGTGAAGAACATCCCAACGCGCATGAGATTGCCGACGATGAATTCGCTATCTGGGAAGAATGCGCCCAAAAACGCGAAGACCGTGATGAGG
Organism: Mesorhizobium sp. M2A.F.Ca.ET.042.01.1.1; assembly: GCF_003997405.1. NCBI lineage: Bacteria > Pseudomonadati > Pseudomonadota > Alphaproteobacteria > Hyphomicrobiales > Phyllobacteriaceae > Mesorhizobium > Mesorhizobium sp. M2A.F.Ca.ET.042.01.1.1. Next base: position 11,392 of record NZ_RZRX01000172.1, on the reverse strand, counting down.
GCTGGTGTGGTCAACAAGATCAACAGCAGTCCAGCAAGCGACCACAGCCACGCAGGCGTCAGCGACGGCCCGCTGATCAGCAGGATAATGATGCATCCGACAACTGCATAACCGGCCCGGATCACCGACTGTACCGTCAGCCGCATCACATAGACGAACAGCGGCAGCGTCGTACCTTCGATGAAGCTCTCTTCGCGCTTGAAGAGTGGGACGCTCAGGGAGATGATCTCCATGAGGTAAAACCACACCATAAGGCCGATGGCGACGTAGGCGCCATAGCCTGCCGCATCTTTGCCAATCGGTTGAAACACGAAAACGAATGTTCCCGCGAAGGCAAGATAGTTGACGAGAAGCCAAAGTGGTCCGAGCGTGGTGCGCCGATGCTGGTCTCCGATATCCTCATGAGCCAGGGCAATCCATACCCTTCGCAGCTTCATGGTTCGGGAGATGTCGTCGAGGGCGCCATTCAGTACCGAGATCATAGTCGTAGTGTCACAGTTTTTGTTCCGGTGATTCGCCTCTCGCCCCGCACGCCCCCTACACCTCTTTCATAGCTATTGCGACAAGCTTATGGCAGCGCGCTGCGGCTTAGTGAAGCCGGATCGTCATGCTATGATTTCCATTAGCAGAATCTGTTGGATGCTGCGGCAGTTTTCCTGAAGAATAACAGTCCAGTCTGAGTCGTTGCTGCTTTGAGACAAATCGTCAGCAAGATGATATCCGCCCAAAAAACCTCTGGCCCTCCCGCTCGCTCCGCGCTAAGGCGATAACTGGGTGATGGGGTTGGGGATTTGCAATCCAGAGTGGCGGCGGACGATGTTTTGTCCTGCGCGGTTCTGATAGCATGTCCCTGCGCCTGGAGTTCAGTACTACCCAATGACCGCCTATGTAGAAGCCGTGTCGGAACTCAGACCAAGGATGCGGCGCGCCATCATCATGGTCCAGGATCTCGTCATGGTCCTGGTGGCGGTGGCGCTCAGCCTCACCCTTTCGCAGTCGCGGCTGTCGTTCGAGGCGTTCTCCTTTGCCGGGCTGGCCTGCTGGGCGCTCATCGTGCTCATCGCCCATCTTTTGTTCCGCTATTGTGGTCTTTACAATACCGTCTGGCGCTTTGCCTCCACGCCCGACTTCTTCAACATCCTCAAGGGCTGCGGCAGCCTCACGGTCGTCCTCTATCTGGCCTCGCTTGGCTTCCGCTTCTTCTTCCAGCCTGTCATGGGCCTCAACGAACGCCAATTCATCGTCTTTTTCCTGGTCTCCTTCACCATCATCTCAGCGCCCAGGCTCTACTACCGCTTTCTTCGCGACGGCGCGTCCTGGCGCATCCTGCGCCGCGCTCCGGGCGACGCGCCGGTCAAGCAGGCGCTGTTCATCGGCCGGCTGAGCGAGGCGGACGTGATCGTGCGCTTCACCCGCACGGCGGTGCCGGCCGAATACGCCATAGCCGGCATCATGGCCACCGAGAGCGACGCGCCGCTCGGCACGCGGATTCAGGGCGTTCCGGTCGTGGCGCTCAGGCCGCGCCTGGTCGAGGTGCTGGAGGACTATGTCAGGGGCACGGAAAACCTGGATCTCCTGATCTTCGGCAATGGCGCCGAGCGCGACATCGAGGACTATGCCGAGCTGGTGCGCGTCGCCCGCCACAGCGGCATCGCCGTCGTCCAGTTCTCCGGCCTGTCGGAGCTGGGGCAGGGCGGCAGGCTGGTTCTCGATACCGTCGAGATGGAAACCATCATGCGCCGTTCGGCGGTTGCCACCGACACGACACGCATCGGCGCCTTCGTCGCCGGCAAGCGGGTGATGGTCACCGGCGGCGCCGGCTCCATCGGCCGCGTGCTTGTCAAGCGCGCGCTGGAGCTGGGCGCCGAGTCGGTGCTGGTGGCCGACAATTCCGAATTCGGCATTTTCCAGCTCGATCAGCTGATCGACGAGAAGCACCGCGACCGGCTGACCAGCCGCATCGTCGACGTCACCGACCGGCCTCACATGATGCGTCTCGTCAGCGAGTTCAAACCCGCGATCCTCTTTCATGCCGCGGCGCTGAAGCACGTGCCGCTGCTGGAAGAGAACTGGGAAGCGGCGATCGAGACGAATGTCTTCGGCACGCTCGCCTGCGCCGAGATCGCCGCCGAATGCGGGGTGCCGCAGTTCCTGCTGATCTCCAGCGACAAGGCGGTCGCCCCGACTTCGGTGCTCGGCGTCACCAAGCGGGCGGCCGAGCAGATCGTCTCCTCGCTGCATGAGGCCCATGCCGCGCCATCGCCCTTGCATGCCGCCGCGGCGAACGGTCATGGGGCCGGCGCGCATCACACCCATTCCGTGGGCGCGCATCGTTCCGGCACCAAGTTCATCGCCGTGCGCTTCGGCAACGTCTTCGGCTCCAATGGCTCGGTGGCGACCATCTTCCAGGCGCAGATCGAGGCCGGCGGTCCGGTCACCATCACCGACCGGCGCATGACCCGCTATTTCATGACCGTGGCCGAGGCGGTCGATCTGGTCATCATGTCGGCCGCCGATGCCGAGCAGCGCCAGGGCAAGGACGACTACGCCATTTACATGCTCGACATGGGCAAGCCCGTGCCGATCCTCGAAGTCGCCGAGACCATGATCCGCATGGCCGGCAAAAGCCCCTACACCGACATTCCGATCCGCTTCACCGGCATCAGGCCCGGCGAGAAGCTGCACGAGACGCTGCATGGCGAGAATGAAGAGGTCGTCAAGCTCGACATCGCCAAGATCTTCGGCCTCAGGAGCGACGTCGTGCAATGGTCCAGGATCGAGGCCGCGCTGCCGGCGCTGGTGGCCGCGATGCACGATCGCGACAAGGCCGCGGCGCTTGCCGTCCTGGCCGGCCTCTACCAGCCCGAGGCAGACCTCGGCGCGCACGGCCAGGCGGTGCCGAAAACGGCCGCACAGATCGGTTAGAGCAGTGCCGCCCGCCCGAAATCGGCCGTTGAAGCCCGTTCGAATGCGCCCGCGGGTTCAGAGACCGTGACCGCGAAAGGCCAGCGCGTGGCTGTTCTCATGGGCACGAAGGATGGCGCTGCATTCATCGGCGAGCAATTGGAATCGCTTTTCGCGCAGTCCTGGCCCGCGGTCGATCTGTGGGTTTCCGACGATGGCTCGACGGACGCCACGGTCGCAATCGTCGAGGCTTGGCGATCCCGCTGGAACAAGGGCTCCGTTACGCTGTTGGATGGTCCGCGAAAGGGTTTCGCCGCCAATTTCCGCTCGATGATCATCGATCCCCGCATCGATGCCGATTACTATGCCTTTTGCGACCAGGACGATATCTGGGAGCCGGATCGGCTGGAGAGCGCCATCCGCTGGATGGAGGGAGAGGATAGCGACATGCCGCTCCTGTTCTGCTCGCGCACGGCGACCATTTCGGAGGCCGGTCTGCCTGCCGGCTATTCGCCGCTGTTTCGCCGCCCGCCGTCTTTCCGCAACGCGCTGGTGCAAAGCATCGCCGGCGGCAACACCATGCTCTTCAACCGCAAGGCGCGCGACCTCCTGGCGAAAGCATCGGCAAGGACCGAATTCGTCAGCCATGACTGGTGGGCCTATCTCATCGTCACCGCCGCCGGCGGCAAGGTCCGCTACGAGCCGCGGCCGCTGGTCAGATACCGGCAGCACGCGGCGAACCTCGTCGGCGCCAATGTCTCGTGGAAGGCAAGGCTTTCAAGGCTCGGACGGCTGTTCCAGGGCCAGTTCGCTACCTGGACCGACACCAATCTCAGGGGCCTTGCCGTCAACCGCGATCTCATCGCGCCCGATCCCGCATTCTGCCTTCGCCTGTTCATCAGGGCGCGCAAGGGCAGCACCTTCAGGCGCTTCCGCCTGCTCGGCAAAAGCGGCGTCTACCGGCAGACATTGATGGGCACGCTGGGGCTCTACCTTGCTTTCCTTTCGCGCCGGATCTGAACCGTGACGGCAAAGCGGGTCTTTGATCTGGTTGTTGGGGCGGTGATGCTGGCGCTAACGTCGCCGATCGTGCTGGTCGCGATGCTGGCGATCCGGGCGACGTCGCCGGGCCCCGCCATCTTCTCGCAGATCCGCGTGGGGCGGGAAGGCGCGCTCTTTTCCTGCCGCAAGCTGCGCACGATGCGTCGCGACACCCCCTCCTTGCCGACCCACCAGGCGCCGGCCAATTCGGTCACCGCGGTGGGCAAGGTGCTGCGCGCAACCAAGATCGACGAGTTGCCGCAGCTCTGGAACGTGCTCAAGGGCGAGATGAGCCTGGTGGGACCGCGTCCGTGCCTGCCGACGCAGACGGAACTGATCGAACGGCGCAAGCAACTGGGCGTGCTTGCCGCACTTCCGGGCATAACCGGGCTGGCGCAGATCAAGGGGATCGACATGTCGGATCCAAAACGCTGCGCCGAGACCGACGCGGCCTACGTCCAGGCTGCCACGATTCGCCTGGATATCAGGATATTGCTGGGCACGTTCTACCGCGCATGAGCGTGACGCCGAAAGGATGAAACGCTCCTGGTTTCGGCGAAAACCGCCTGCGCTGGAATTAACCGGCCTGCCGCGCCAGTTCCTCGAGCCGGCCGAGCGTGTCGGCTTCCGGCATCCAGCCTTCCGAGGCCAGCAGCGACGGATCGCAGACCTGCGTGGCCACCAAAGCCTGCCACGACGCCTGTCGGCCACTGAGCGTGGCCAGCAGCCGGAACGGCCAGGAAGGCATGGGAACCAGCCGGGCTGGCCGGCCGTAGCCGCGCCGGAAAGCGGCGATGATTTCAGAGAGCGCAACCGGCGAGGCATCGCCCAGCCCATAGGTCGGGCGCGGTGGCGTCGGACGGGCCAGGAGATGCGTCACGGCGCCTGCCACCGCGTCATGCGAGACCAGCGAACGAACCGCGGTCAAGGCGGCTGCGGGCAGCGGCAGGCCGGTGGCTGCGAGACGCATCAGCCCGCGCAGATTTCCCTTCATGCCTTCGCCGTAGACCGGCGGCAGCCTCAGCGCCGTCGCGCCGGCATGTCCGGCGGTCGCAAAGGCCTCCAGCATTGCGATTTCGCCTTCACGCTTGGAGCGCCCGTAGGCGCATTGCGGGGCAGGGGGCGTGGCCGCGTCGATCGTGCCGCTGAAACCGGCCGCCACGACGGCGCGGATCGAGGAGAGATAGATGAAGCGCCCTTCGGCGCGCTTGGCGGCCGCCTGGGCGAGCCGTCCGGTCAGTGTCGCGTTGACAGCCCGCAAGTCGGCCTCGCCGGCGCCGCGATCATTGTTGAGCCCCGCGCAGTGGACGACATGCGTCACGTCGCGCATCAGCGCCAGATAGGCTTCCTGCGGCGCATCGGCGCCGGGCAGCGCGACGGCATCGTCCTCGCCTGCCAGCCGCTGCGGCAGGCGCGAAGCGGTCCGTATGTCGAATCCGGCTTGCCGCAACCGGCCGACGACCCGGCGCCCAATGAAGCCTGTCGCGCCGGTGACCAGGACCTTCATGGTTGCAGGCTGGCGCCCGGCGCCACCGCAGGCGCGTCCTTGGCGGTCGGCGCCACCGTCCGCCCGGACGCAAGGTAGGTCCCTGAAATCAGGAACACCATCAGCGTCGCGTCGAGGATATCGTGGCCGACGAGGATGCCGGCCATTCCGCCGATGAGATAGGTGATGACCGCGACGAGGACCATCGTCGCGCCGAACCGCTCGACCGGATCGACGCTGAGGCGCAGCGTCCTTGCCGCGTTCCATGCGGCGACGATGAAAATCGACGCCAGCGCCAGCCCCCCGAGCAGCCCGGCTTCGACCATCGCGGTCAGGAAGCCGTTGTGAAAATGGCTGAACCCTGCGCTCAGACCGAACTGCTCATGAAAACCCTGCTTCATCAGGGCGCGGCTGGCCGTGATGCCATGGCCGAAAATCGGCATCTCGCGAACCGCGGCAAGGCCGATCTCCCACATTGCCACGCGCAAGCCGAGCGCCGTCGAATGATCGCCATTGGCGTTCAGCGCATCCCAGTCGCTGACCAGGAAGTCGGCTCGATCCATGATGGCGCTAGACCCGATGGCGGCGATCGTCAGGGCGACCACGACGCCGATCACCGCCAAGCGCGCCATGCTGGCGTTGGTGAACCGGCGGCGGTTGACGAGAAGCACGACGATACCGGCAATCGGCACCGCCACCCAGATCATGCGTGACCCGGAATAGACGATCGCAATGGTTCCGGCGATCGCCGCCAGGACCAGCAGCTTCGAGCGTTTCTCGATGCCTGACAGCGCGCCGGCGAGGCATAGCATGACGGCAAGGCAGGTAACGGTTGCGAAGACGATCGCGTTTCCGGCCCCGCCCTCGGCCCTCGTGCCCAGCCAGTGATACTGGACGATGGCGATCGCCAACGCGCCGAAACAGGCCGCGGCGCTTGCCAGAATGGCGATGCGTGCCAGCGCGGTCTTCTCGGTAATGCTCCAGGTCGAATAGGAGATCGGGAAAAGCAGGAAGGTGATCAGCGGCAGGAAGAACCGCAGATCGGCGGCCAGCGTGCCATTGACGATCGAAGCGAGAACCATGGCCGCGCAATAGGCGTAGATCGCCGCGGTCAAGGCGAGCATCGGCCCGTCGATGTTGAAGCGCCGCCGCTTCGCGGCCAGCAGCATTGCCGACCACACGCCGCCGGCATTGAAGGTGATGCTGACGAGCGATCCAAGCACCGGCGGCGAGAAAAAGCAGACGATCGAGAAATAGAAATTGATCTGAGCGGGCGTGAGCTGGCGTCGGAGCTTTGTAAACGGGTTCAAATGCTTGCTTCGCAATTTCCAGGTTGCGCCCGGATCCGTGATGCCAGCTGATGGCTGGCTGGACGTACCCGTTTGCCGCGCCTTGCCCGTTCCCCGAGCCCATATAGCCGCTGGCGTCGTTCCGCGATAGGCCGGTTGACGATGTTCCGACAGAAAACCTTGGTTCGGAGCGGCCGGCATCGGAACTTACGGTTCCTTTCCCCGCTTCCGCGTTTCGAGCGCCCTGGGAGGATTTTCCGCTTTCTCGGCCTCCCTTGGAAAATTCGTTCCCTAATCATCGTGCGTCCGGCGCGTCCCGCATTGTTATGAACAGCGCCGATCTGTTAGAACGCCCGCACGAAACAGTTTGTCCAAGTGAAATTTGCGTCCGGGCGGCATGGAATTGCGCCTGCAATGCAAGATTTCCGCTCGACGGCACGAGAGAACGCTCGACAGTCCATGAATATCGCGCTCACGCATCTGCAGCGGCTCGAGGCCGAATCCATCCACATCTTCCGTGAGGTCGCGGCCTCCTTCTCCAAGCCGGTGATGCTCTATTCCGTCGGCAAGGATTCCTCGGTGCTGATGCATCTGGCGATGAAGGCCTTCTATCCGGCCAAGCCGCCTTTCCCGTTCCTGCATGTCGACACCACCTGGAAGTTCCGCGAGATGATCGCCTTTCGCGACCAGATGGCGCAGAAGCTCGGCTTCGACCTGCTGGTCCACGTCAACGAGGATGGCGTGCGCGACGGCATCAATCCCTTCGATCATGGCTCCAACACCCATACCCATGTGATGAAGACGGTGGCGCTGCGCCAGGCGCTCGACAAATATGGTTTCGATGCGGCCTTCGGCGGCGCCCGCCGCGACGAGGAGAAGTCGCGCGCCAAGGAGCGCATCTTCTCCTTCCGCAACGCTCAGCATTCCTGGGACCCCAAGAACCAGCGGCCGGAAATGTGGAAGATCTTCAACACCCGCATCGCGCCGGGCGAGTCGATCCGCGTCTTTCCGCTGTCCAATTGGACCGAGCTCGACATCTGGCAGTACATCCTGCAGGAAAACATCCCGATCGTGCCGCTCTATTTCGCCAAGGAACGGCCGGTGGTCGAGCGCGACGGCATGCTGATCATGAAGGATGACGACCGCATGCAGCTGCGTCCCGGCGAGGCGATCGAGAACCGGCTGGTGCGCTTCCGCACGCTGGGCTGCTACCCGCTGACCGGCGCCATCGAATCGGAAGCCGACACGCTGGAGGCCATCGTCGGCGAGATGCTGACCGCCCGCACCTCCGAGCGCCAGGGCCGCCTCATCGACCGCGACGAGGCGGGCTCGATGGAAAAGAAGAAGCGCGAGGGTTATTTCTGATCATGCGCCACATCATGGCCAAGAGCCTCGCCCCGACCGATTCTATCCGCGACTATATGGCCGCGCAGGAAAAGAAGTCGTTGCTGCGCTTCCTCACCTGCGGCTCGGTCGATGACGGCAAGTCGACGCTCATTGGCCGCCTGCTCTCCGACACCAAGCAGATCTTCGAGGACCAACTGGCGGCACTGGAGAAGGATTCGCGCAAGCACGGCACCACCGGCGACGATATCGACTTCGCGCTGCTGGTCGACGGGCTGGAGGCGGAGCGCGAGCAGGGCATCACCATCGACGTCGCCTACCGCTTCTTCGCCACGCCCAAGCGCAAGTTCATCGTCGCCGACACGCCCGGGCATGAGCAATACACGCGCAACATGGCGACCGGCGCCTCGACCGCGGATCTTGCCATCGTGCTGATCGATGCCCGCCAGGGCGTGCTGCGCCAGACCCGGCGTCATTCGATCATCGCCTCGTTGCTCGGCATCCGTCACATCGTGCTGGCGGTCAACAAGATCGACCTTATCGGCTTCGACAAGGCTGCGTTCGACCAGATCGTCGCCGACTATGGCGAGTTCGCAAAGCAACTCGGCTTCGTCAGCGTTGTGCCGATCCCTATGTCGGCGCGTTTCGGCGACAACGTCACCAGCCGATCCGAGCGCACGCCCTGGTATTCCGGTCCGTCGCTCATCGAGCATCTGGAAACCGTGTCGGTCGACGAAGCCGCCGTCGAGCTGCCGTTCCGCTTCCCCGTCCAATATGTGAACCGTCCGAACCTCGATTTCCGCGGCTTCGCCGGCACCATTGCGTCGGGCACCGTTTCGCAGGGCGACGAGGTCGTCGTCGCCAAATCCGGCAGGGCGTCCCGGGTCAAGCGCATCGTCGCGCAGGGCGGCGATCTCGATCAGGCGGTCGCCGGCCAGGCGATCACGCTGGTCCTCGAGGATGAAGTCGAGGTGTCGCGCGGCAACATGCTGGTGTCGCCTGCGGCACGGCCGCAGGTCGCCGACCAGTTCGCCGCCAACATCGTCTGGTTCGACGAGCAGGCGCTGCTGCCCGGCCGCTCCTACATCCTGCGCACCGAGACCGATCAGGTCAGCGCCACCGTCACCGACCTCAAATACCGGGTCAACGTCAACGATTTCGCGCATGAGGCGGCGAAGTCGCTCGACATCAACGAGGTCGGCGTCTGCAATCTCTCGACCCGCGCGCCGATCGCTTTCGATCCCTTCGCCGAGAACCGCACCACCGGCGCCTTCATCCTGATCGACCGCATCACCAATGCCACCGTCGGCGCCGGCATGATCCTGCATTCGCTGCGGCGCGCGGAAAACATCCACTGGCAGTCGCTCGACGTCGGTAAGCGCGGCCGTTCCGACCTGAAGAACCAGCGCCCGGCGGTGTTCTGGTTCACCGGGCTTTCCGGTTCCGGCAAGTCGACCATCGCCAACCTGTTCGAGAAAAAGCTGTTCGCCTCCGGCCGTCACACCTACATCCTCGACGGCGACAATGTCCGCCACGGGTTGAACCGCGATCTCGGCTTCACCGACGCCGACCGCGTCGAAAACATCCGCCGCGTCGCCGAAGTGGCCAAGCTGATGGCCGATGCAGGGCTGATCGTCATCGTCTCCTTCATCTCGCCCTTCGCCGCCGAGCGCCGCATGGCGCGCGAGCTGATGGCCGAGGGCGAGTTCGTCGAAGTGTTCGTCGATACCCCGTTCGAGGAATGCGCAAGGCGTGACCCGAAGGGCCTTTACGCACGCGCCCTGAGCGGTGAGATCAAGAACTTCACCGGTGTCGACTCTCCCTATGAGGCGCCGGAGAATCCCGAAATCCATCTCAAGACCCTCGGCAGGAGTCCGCAGGAGATGGCGGAAGCCCTCGAACACTGGCTGATCGAGCGCGACATTGCCGAGGAGCAGTATGACAATGGCGGCGGTATCTGATGACGAGGCGATGCTGGGCGTTTTCGAGCGCCTGGCGCTGGAAGCCGGGCGCGAGGTGATGCGCGTCTTCGATGAAGGCTGCGCCGTCGACAGCAAGGCGGACTCTTCGCCGGTGACGGAAGCCGACCGCGAAAGCGAGAAGATCATCCTTGCCGGCCTGCGCGCCGCCTATCCGGATATCCCATGCGTGGCCGAGGAAGAGGTGGCGGCGGGCATTGCCACGCCCTATCTCGATGGCGCCTTCTTCCTGATCGATCCGCTCGATGGCACCAAGGAATTCGTCAACCGCCGCACCGATTTCACCGTCAACATCGCGCTGGTGCGCCATGGCGTTCCGGAAGTGGGCGTTGTCTACGCGCCCTGCACCGGGCGCTTCTTCAGTGGACGGCCTGGCAAGGCCGAGGCGCTGGAGGTCGATGCCGATTATCGCATTACCGGCCGCCGGCCGATCACCGTGCGGGCAGGGGGCACGCCACTCGCCGTCGTCGCCAGCCGTTCGCACAACACGCCCGAAACCGACGCCTTCATCCGCGACCTCGGTCCCGCCGAGATTGTCTCGATCGGCTCGTCATTGAAATTCTGCCTGCTTGCCGCGGCGGAGGCGGACGTCTATCCGCGCTTCGGCCGCACCATGGAGTGGGACACGGCAGCGGGTGACGCGGTGCTGCGCGCTGCAGGTGGCATGACGCGCACACTCGACGGCCGGCCGCTCGTCTACGGCAAGCGCAACCAGGCGAGCGACAGCGATTTCGCCAACCCGCATTTCATTGCGAGCGGGAAGGGCGCGGCGACCTGATCTCCCCCCTCGAGGGGGAGATTACGCACTCCTAAGCCGCCGCTACCTGCGCCGAGTTCGATCCGATGTAATTGCGGATCGTCTCGATGACGCGGTCCTGGTCGGCTTCGCTGAGATAGGCGTGCATCGGCAGGCAGAGGATCTGCTTCGGCAGCGTTTCGGAGACGGCAAGACCCGTCGGCGTGCGCGGATAGTCCTTGTAGGCCACCTGCTCATGCAACGGCTTCACGTAATAGATCACCGAAGGGATGCCTTTTTCGCCGAGATGAGCCTTGAGCCCGTCGCGCTTCGGGGTCTCGATGGCGTACTGCGCCCAGGCAGAGCGGCCGTGGCCGAGATTGCGCGACGCCTTGACGACGTCGCCGAGGCCCTTGGCATAGCGGTCGGCAACCACCTGGCGGGCCACCATTTCCTCTTCGAGGATGGCGAGCTTCTCGATCAGGATCGCCGCCTGCAGTGTGTCGAGGCGCGAATTGATGCCGACGCGGACATTGTCATATTGCGTCTCGCCCTTGCCGTGAAAGGCGAAGGAACGAAGCTTGTCGGCCATCGCACCGTCATTGGTGAACAT
>NZ_RZRX01000171.1:0-14224 GCF_003997405.1 Mesorhizobium sp. M2A.F.Ca.ET.042.01.1.1 | reverse complement strand
GAGCAGGCGAAGGTGGCCGGCAAGGAGCTTTCCTTTTCCGCTTTCTTCAAGGTCGGCCTGCCGATGACGCTGGTGACGCTTCTCGCCGGCACCGCCTGGCTGGCCTTGTCCTGAAGAGGCCCCCCCTCGAACGCCTCAATCGACGCGCCGCGAGCATCCACGATCTAAGCTGCGTGTTTGCCCGCCATCCTCGCCCGTATCAGCGTCGCGGCGGCATGGCCGGCGGCGTTGACGTAGTCGGGATTGTGATGGATCAGCATGCTGGAAAAGGCGCCGTCCATCAAAAGCACGATCTCGCGCGCCAGCATCTTCGCCTGGGCGACATCGTGGCTTGAAAGCGCGCCGGCCAGCCATTTCTCGAAATTGGTCTTGTGGCGTGCTCCAGCCTTCACCGCCGGATGTCCCGGCATCGCCGCCAGCTCGGCCGCCGTGCGCAGGAAACCGCAGCCTTTCCATTTGGGATGGCGGGCAACCCGTGCCAGGTTGGTGAAGATCGCCTCGACCTTTTTGTCCGCGCCGCCCTCCGCCGCATCGAACCAGCCCGCCATCTGCTCGAGATTGGGCTGGTCGCGTCCTTCGAGATAGGCCGCGATCAGATCGTCCTTGCTCTTGAAATGGTAGTAGAGCGTGCGCTTGGTAAGTCCTGCCTTCTCGGCCACGGCGTCGACGCTGACGCGGCCGATGCCCTCGGCATAGAAGAGCTTAGTCGCCACGTCGACAAGGCGTTTTCGCGTGGGATTGGTCTTTTCGCTCATCGTGTAAGTATACCGACTAGTGAATATACAAGCAATCAAAAGCCTGCTCCTTATCCGCCGAACCACCGGAAAAGGAAAAAGCCATGACCGACCTTGTGCTGAGCGAGACGCGCGACCGCGTCGCGATCCTCACCCTCAACCGACCCGACAGGCTGAATGCGCTGAATTACGCGCTGATCGACCGGCTGCTTTCGCGTCTCGACCTGATCGAGACGGATGATGGCGTGCGCGCCGTCATCCTCACAGGGGCAGGGGAACGCGCCTTTTCCGCCGGCGGCGACATCCACGAATTCTCGTTGAGCGTGGCAGAGGGCACCGATGTCGCGCTGCGTGATTTCGTCATGCGCGGCCAGCGTCTGACGGCGCGGCTGGAAGCGTTCCGCAAGCCGGTGATCGCCGCCGTCAACGGCCTCGCCTTTGGCGGCGGCTGCGAGATCACCGAAGCGGTGCCGCTGGCCGTCGCCAGCGACCGCGCCTTGTTCGCCAAGCCGGAGATCAAGCTTGCCATGCCGCCGACTTTCGGCGGCACGCAGCGGCTGCCGCGGCTTGCCGGCCGCAAGCGCGCGCTGGAGCTGCTGTTGACCGGCGGGACATTTTCCGCCACTCGCGCCGCCGAGCTTGGCCTGGTCAACCAGGTCGTGCCGCACGAAGAGCTGATGCGGGCAACCCTTGATCTTGCCCGCCGCATCGTCAGTCATTCGCAGACCGCGGTCGCCAGCATCCTCACGGCGGTTGCGCGTGGCATCAACGCGAGCATCGCGGAAGGCTTGCTGGTGGAGGCTGAGCAATTCGCCCGCGTGGCCCCGACAGCAGACCTGCGCGAAGGCTTGACCGCCTGGATCGAGCGGCGGCAGGCGGTCTATGACGGCTCATGGGCGCATCTCGCCCGGCCGGACAAGGCCACGCGCGCCACGCGGCGTCTCGACCGGGCGGTCCACTTGGCTGGCTGCCGCCCTGTCTGAAGCGGCTCGGCGTTTCACGAAAGCGCTGAACCGCTTCAGGTTCCATGCACTTTCAGGCGGAAGACCGTGTCACACTTTTCCTGCATTTGCTCCTAGGCCACCGCTTTCAACGGCGCCTTGCCAGCCTGCTGCACGCGCGCGGCCGCAGCCAGCAGGTCGGTCTGCGTGATCAGTCCAAGTATATGCCGGCCGCCATCGACGATCACCACCGCATGACTGCGCCCGTCTGTTAGCGTCGGCAGCAGGCTCATCGCCGGCATGTCGGGCAAAGCGGTGCTTGCTTTCGACATCACCCCTCCCACCGTGTCGGTCGTCCTCGTCAGCTCGCGCAGGCCGATTGCGCCGGTGAGCCGTCCTTCCGCGTCGACGACCGGCAAGGTGCGGATGTTGTGGTCGATCAAAAGGTTGCGCGCCTCGTCGGCCGTGGCCGTTTCCGGCACCGAGATCACATCGCGGGACATGATGTCCCGGCAAAGCAGCGTGCGCTGCGAGCGCACCATCGCCTGCAGCTCGACCTGACGCAGCAGGCGCTCCAGGTCATCGCGGTCGATGTCGAAGGTTTCGTCGAGCGCCGAGAGCGCCGCATCGACATCCTCGGGCCGAAAACCGACGCGCTCGGCTGGCGGCCGGTCGGCTGTGCCGTGACCGCTGTTGGCCGGCACATGCACATGGGGATAGTTGCGGCGCGACAGCTTGTGGAAGAGGAAGCCGAGCGCGACCAGGATGGTCGAGTTCAGCGCCACCGGCACAAACGGAAACAGGAAGCCGGCCGCGGCAACCGCCGGCCCGCCGAGCACGCCGGTAAGCGCCGCCGCGCCGCCCGGCGGGTGCAATGATCGCGTGAACGACATGGCGGCGATCGCCAACGCCACCGCGAGGCCGGAGGCGATCACCGTGTCATGCACAAAATGCGCCACCGTTACGCCGACCAGCGCCGAAATCGTGTTGCCGCCGATGATCGACCAGGGCTGCGCCAGCGGGCTCGAGGGAACGGCAAAGAGCAGCACCGCGGAAGCGCCCATGGGCGCCACCAGCATCGCCACAAGCGGACCGCTACCCGTCGCAAGCCCGCTGATCATGCCGGTGAGTGCGATGCCGATGGTCGCGCCGATGCAGGCGAGCAGCCGCTCGCGAAGCGTCGCTCCGGCGAGGATTGGAACAAAGAGGCGAAACGCCATGGCAGGCCCTTGATCGAATGGGTGGAATTGCGCTGCACGCAATGCCGCTGAAGTCACGGATTTGGAAGCCAAACCAATCCGTATATGCGCGGCCGGAGAGAATATTATTGCGCGGCGCGCTGCGGGGGACATGCCGCCAGCGGCTTTGCCTGTATCAATCGCGTGGGCGGCCAGCGTCTGCGGGTCAACCTGTCAGCCGGCGGCAGCCGCCGCCAGCCCACGCGCGATATCGGTCTTCAGATCTTCGACATCCTCAAGTCCGATCTGCAGACGGATCAGCGGACCGGCATAAGAGCCTTTGGCGATGGTGCGGTCGCCGAGGTGGACCGGCACGGCGAGGCTCTCATAGCCGCCCCAGGAATAGCCGAGCCCGAAGATCTTGAGGGCGTCGAGGAAAGCGTGCTGGGCCTTCTGCCCGCCACCCTGGAGCACGATCGAGAAGACGCCGCTCGAGCCGCAGAAGTCGCGCTTCCACAGCGCATGGTCGGGATGGCTTTCCAGCGCCGGGTGCAGCACCTGCGCGACGCCCGGCTGCCCTTCCAGCCAGCGCGCGACATCGAGCGCGGACTTGCGGTGATGCTCGAGCCGCACGCCCATCGTCCGCAGGCCGCGCAGGACCTGGTAGACATCGTCCGGACCGGAACAGCAGCCCAGCGTGCAGAAACCGTCATAAAGCTTCGTCCAGCAGGCCTCGTTGGCCGAAACTAGGCCAAGCAGCACGTCGGAATGGCCGGCCGGATATTTCGTCGCCGCGTGGATCGAGATGTCGACGCCATGGTCGAGCGGCTTGAAATAGAGCGGCGTCGCCCAGGTGTTGTCCATCATCACGGTGGCGCCCGCTTCATGCGCAGCCTTGGCGATGGCCGGTATGTCCTGCACCTCATAGGTGTTCGATCCCGGCGATTCGGTGAACACCACCCTGGTGTTGGGCCTGATCAGCGACGCGATGCCGGCGCCGATGCGCGGCTCGTAATATTCGACCTCGATGCCGAGCCGCTTCAGCATCGTGTCGGCGAAGTGGCGCGTCGGATGGTAGACGCTGTCGACGATCAATAGATGGTCGCCGGCGGCAAGGAAGGCGAGCAGCGGCACCGTCACCGCCGCCAGCCCCGAAGGCACCGCGATGGTGCCGGCCGAGCCTTCCAGCGCGTCGACGGCGAGCGTCAGCGCATCCATCGTCGGCGTGCCGCGCGTGCCGTAAGTGTATTTCTGGCTGCGTCCGGCCATCGAGGCGGCATCGGGGTAAAGCACCGTGGAGGCGTGCACGACCGGTGGGTTGACGAAGCCGAAATAGTCGCGCGGGTTATTGCCGGAATGGGCAAGCAGCGTGTTGGTGCCCATTCCGATGCCGTCTTTAGCCATGGTTCGTCGCCTATCGAATGATGTCGGGGGTCCAGCCATAAAGCGGCGGCAAAGCCCACGCAACCGCGCTGGGCCCGCCAAAAGCCCGTCTTCGGCTGGGCCAATCCAACCCCACCTGCGCTCAATAAAGCACGGCTATTGCCGAAGCGGATTCGGCCCGCGGATCACGGATTCGCGCCGCCGCAACTTGACTGATTTGTTCGCATGGCCTGCCGATTTCATGGGCTCTTGTCCGCAATTCAGGCATTTGCGGCAATTGCTTTTCAAACCTTTGAGCTTTCGGTCATTTCCCTTGACCTCACAGGAATAATCGCCTTCGATGCGTTTCGTGAATGGGAGGCAGCGCATCGGCAACCGATGCGGGTCCGGGAGTGGGCCTTGAAGTGGGAGCTGCATTCACAAACGAAAAAAGATCAAGCGTCGCCTGGCAGCAGGGGCGCCTGTAACAGAAAAGGGTCTGTGGGTCATGAAACACATTGCAATCGGCATTCTTGGCGCCGCCGCGCTCGGGTTCATGGCGTCCGCCGCTTCGGCTGGCACGCTCGATACCGTGAAGCAGAAGGGCTTTCTTCAATGCGGCGTCTCGACCGGTCTCGCCGGCTTTTCGGCGCCGGACGACAAGGGTGACTGGAAAGGCATCGATGCGGACTTCTGCCGCGCCGTCGCGGCCGCCGTCTTCGGTGACGCCACCAAGGTCAAGTTCACGCCGCTCAGCGCCAAGGAGCGTTTCACCGCGCTGCAGTCGGGCGAGATCGACCTCCTGTCGCGCAACACCACCTGGACCAGCAACCGCGACAGCGCGCTCGGCCTCGATTTCGTCGGCGTCACCTACTATGACGGTCAGGGCTTCATGATCAACGCCAAGAAGCTGCCGGGCGTGAACTCGGCGCTGCAGCTTTCGGGCGCCGCCGTCTGCGTGCAGAGCGGCACCACGACCGAGCTGAACCTCGCCGACTACTTCAAGAAGAACAAGATGGAGTACAATCCCGTCGTGTTCGAGAAGCTGGAAGAGGTCAACGCCGCCTATGATGCCGGCCGCTGCGACGCTTACACCACTGACCAGTCCGGCCTCTATGGCATCCGCCTGACACTGTCCTCGCCGGCCGATCACGTGGTGCTGCCCGAGATCATCTCCAAGGAGCCGCTCGGCCCGGCCGTGCGCCAGGGCGACGACCAGTGGGCCCACATCGCGCGCTGGACCTATTTCGCGCTGCTCAACGCCGAGGAGGCCGGCGTTACCCAGGCGAATGTCGAGGAGATGAAGACCTCGACCGATCCGAACATCCAGCGCCTTCTCGGCACCGAGCCGGACGGCAAGTACGGCGCCGATCTCGGCCTGTCCAACGACTGGGTCGTGAACATCGTCAAGGCTGTCGGCAATTATGGTGAAATGTTCGAGCGCAATGTCGGTTCGGGCAGCCCGCTCAAGATTGCGCGCGGCATCAACGCGCTGTGGACCAAGGGCGGCCTGCAATACGGCCCGCCGATCCGCTGATCGAAACGTGATCCGGGAGGCAGGTCGTCTGCCTCCCGGTTTCTCTTTCCAGGGGACGGTCCATGGCTTCGCAGGAAATCCTTCGCGGGGAGCCGAGCCGCGGCTCCTTCATCAATGACCCGAGAATACGCAGCCTGTTCTTTCAGACGCTGGTGGTGATCCTGCTGTTCAGCTCGATCTGGTGGATCATCCACAACGTCATCGAGAACCTCCAGCGCCTGCACATCGCTTCAGGCTTCGGCTTCCTCAAGAGCAGGGCCGGCTTCGACATCTCCGACACGCCGATCGCCTACACGTCCGACTCGACCTATTTCCGGGCGCTGGTCGTCGGTTTGCTCAACACGATCATTATTGCTGTCGCCGGCATCGTGCTTGCCACTGTCGTCGGCTTCCTGATCGGCATCGGCCGCCTGTCGCAGAACTGGCTGATTCGCAAGATCTGCACGGTCTATGTCGAGGTCTTCCGCAACATTCCTCCGCTGCTGGTCATCTTCTTCTGGTATTCCGGCGTGCTCGCCGTGCTGCCGCCGCCGCGCGAGAGCATCCATTTGCCTCTCGGCTCCTTCCTCAACCAACGTGGTTTCTATCTGCCGCGCGCCGTTTGGGGAGATGGCTCCTGGCTGATCGGCGTGGCATTGCTGCTCGCCATCGCGATGGCTTGGTTCGTCGCCCACAGGGCGCGGCAGCGGCAGCGGGCAACCGGCCAGCAATTCCCGGTGTTCTGGACGTCGGTCGCTCTCATCATCGGCCTCCCGGTGCTTGCTTACCTGCTCAGCGGCATGCCGCTCACCTTCGATTTCCCGAAGCAGTCGACCTTCAACCTGACCGGCGGCTTCTGGATCAAGCCGGAGTTCCTGTCGCTGCTGCTGGCGCTCTCCTTCTACACCGCGGCCTTCATCGCCGAGATCGTGCGCGCCGGCATCAGGGGCGTCAGCAAGGGCCAGACCGAGGCGGCAGCGGCACTTGGCCTGCGCTCCGGTCCGATCCTGCGGCTGGTGGTGATCCCGCAGGCAATGCGCATCGTCATCCCGCCGCTCACCAGCCAGTATTTGAACCTGACCAAGAACTCATCGCTGGCGATCGCCATCGGTTATCCCGATCTGACGGCCACCGCCGGCACCGTGCTGAACCAGACCGGACAGGCGGTCGAGGGCGTGTTCATCATGATGATCGCCTATCTGGTGCTGAGCCTCGTGACGTCCTTTGTCATGAACATCGTCAACGCCAGAATGGCGCTGGTGGAGAGGTAAGGCCATGCAGGAACACGATATGTCCTGGGTGCGCACCGAGATGGCGCTGGCGCAGCCGGCGCCGCCTACCGAACGCGGCGCCTATGCCTGGGTACGCAAAAACCTGATCGGTTCGGTCGGCGACACCATCCTCACGGTGCTGGGCATCGCTATCGTGGTGTGGGTCTTGCCGCAAATCATCAACTGGGCCTTCATCAACGCCGTTTGGACCGGCCCTGACCGCACGGTGTGCACGACCGCTTCGCAAGGCGGCATCCAGCCCGACGGTTGGACCGGCGCCTGCTGGGCCTTCGTCAACGCCAAGTTCGGCCAGTTCATGTTCGGCACCTATCCGATCGAGGAGCGCTGGCGGCCGATTCTGGTCGCCATCCTGTTCGTGGTGTTGCTGGTGCCGATGCTGATCCCGCGCGTGCCGCGCAAGGGGCTGAACGCGCTTCTGCTCTTCGTCGTGCTGCCGATCGTCGCCTTCGTCCTGCTGGTCGGCGGCGTGTTCGGCCTGCCGCATGTCGAGACCCCGCGTTGGGGCGGGCTGCTGGTCACGCTCAGCCTGTCCTTCGTCGGCATTGCCGTGTCGCTGCCGATGGGCATCGTGCTGGCGCTCGGTCGGCGTTCGAAGATGCCGATCATCAAATGGCTATGCGTCGTCTTCATCGAGACGGTGCGCGGCATTCCGCTGATCACGGTGCTGTTCTTCGCCAGCGTCATGCTGCCGCTGTTCCTGCCGGAAGGCGTCAGCTTCGACAAATACCTGCGGGCCCTGATCGGCGTCTCGCTGTTTGCCGCCGCCTATATGGCGGAAGTGGTCCGCGGCGGCCTGCAGGCGATCCCGAAGGGCCAGTATGAAGGCGCCGACTCGCTCGGCCTCGGCTACTGGCAGAAGATGGGCCTGATTGTGCTGCCGCAGGCGCTGAAGCTGGTCATCCCAGGCATCGTCAACACCTTCATCGGCATGCTCAAGGACACCAGCCTGGTCCTGATCATCTCGATGTTCGACCTGCTCGGCGTGGTGAAGCAGAACTTCGCCGACCCGAACTGGGCGACGCCGCAGACCCCGAAGTCCGGCCTGATCTTTGCCGCCTTTGTTTTCTGGCTGTTGTGCTTCGGCATGTCGCGCTATTCAATGTACACGGAACGCCGGCTCGACACCGGCTACAAAAGATAAAAAGGGGAATTGGCCATGACCACCGAAAACGCCGTCAGCGCGGAAGACCTCAAGGTCAATGCCGGAAAGATGCATGTCTCGACCACCGACGTCGCCATCGACATTGTCGGCATGCACAAATGGTATGGCGAGTTCCATGTCCTGAAGGACATCAACCTCAAGGTGATGCGCGGCGAGCGCATCGTCATTTGCGGCCCGTCCGGTTCCGGCAAATCGACCATGATCCGCTGCATCAACCGACTGGAAGAGCACCAGAAGGGCAAGATCATCGTCGACGGCAAGGAACTCACCAACGATCTGAAGAAGATCGACGAGGTGCGCCGCGAGGTCGGCATGGTGTTCCAGCATTTCAACCTGTTCCCGCATCTGACCATCCTGGAGAACTGCACGCTGGCGCCGATCTGGGTGCGCAAGATGCCGAAGAAGCAGGCCGAGGAAATCGCCATGCATTTCCTCAAGCGCGTCAAGATCCCGGAGCAGGCCAACAAATATCCCGGACAGCTCTCCGGCGGCCAGCAGCAGCGCGTGGCGATCGCGCGCTCGCTCTGCATGAACCCGCGCATCATGCTGTTCGACGAGCCGACCTCGGCGCTTGATCCCGAGATGATCAAGGAAGTGCTGGAGACGATGGTGGGTCTGGCGGAAGAGGGCATGACGATGCTGTGCGTCACCCACGAGATGGGCTTTGCCCGCAAGGTCGCCAACCGCGTGATCTTCATGGATCAGGGCCAGATCGTCGAGCAGAACACGCCGGCCGAGTTCTTCGACCACCCGCGCCATGAGCGCACGAAACTGTTCCTGTCGCAGATCCTGCACTGAGCGCTACTGGGTGACAGTCTCGGGGGTCCGCAGCAACCACGCGGTCGTCATCCTGGGGCGTAGCAAGGAGCGAAGCGACGCGCGCAGACCCTAGGATCCATGCCGTGACGCTAAAGCGCTGCAATAATTTCAGAATTTTGCACCGTCGCACCTCACGGCAGCAGTCACGGCATGGATACTCGGGTCAAGCTCGAGTATGACGATTTCACGGACGGCTTCGGCGCCGCGCCCGATGAGAACAATCCTGCGATATCTGGCAATGCTCGTCGGAGCGGTGCTTCTGGCCGCCGCGCTCGGCGCGATGGTGCCGCGCCCGCTCTGGCCCGCGGCGAAGGCCGAAGGCGAGGGGACACGGCGCATATTGGTGCTGAAGAACCCGATCCACACCGACATCGCTATCCCTCTGGATGACGGCGTTCGCCGGCGGTTTGCTTTCCTCGCCGATGCCGGTCTGCCGATGGATGCCTCGGATGCACGCTACATCGTCTTCGGCTGGGGTGGCCGCGCTTTCTACCTGGAGACGCCCACATGGTCGCAATTGAAGGCCGCGCCGGTGTTGAAGGCGCTGACGCTCGACGCCTCGGTGATGCATGTCGATGTCGCCGGTACGATCAAGGAGCCGCATCCGGATGTCGCCGGCTTCGACATCGACGAGGCGCATTTCGCGGCGTTGCTGGACTACATCGCCTCGAGTTTCCAGCAGGGGCCAGACGGTCCGATGGCCATCGGCAATGCTGGCTATTCGGCCTTCGACCGTTTCTACGAAGCCAACGGCCATTTCAACGCGCTGGTTGGCTGCAACACCTGGACGGCGGCCGGATTACGCGTCGCCGGCCTGCGCACCGGTTGGTGGAACCCGCTGCCGGTATCGTTGTGGTGGTCGATGGGGTTGTATAACTGACGCAGTACCGTGAATCGAGTCCTCGGGCGCTCTACCCCCGCACCACCTTCGGTTCCTCCCAGCCATAAAGCCAATCCAGGTCCGCGGCGAGCTTCTCCGGCGGCCGCGTCGCCAGCACCAGATTGCGGGCGACCGCCATCGGTCCCCAGGCGTGCCAGGTCAGCCGGTTGAACGCGCCGCGCTTGAGCACCCTTTCGACGCGCGGCCGCCTGAGATTTTCCCAGACGGCGAGGCCGTGGGCCGGATCGCCCGGAAAATCGGCGACCAGATTGGCGAGCATCGAGGCGTCCTCGATCCCCATGGCCGCGCCCTGGGCCGCGAACGGCGTCATGGCATGCGCGGCGTCGCCGATCAGGGCGATGCCTTGCGGGACGGCCCAGCGCTGTTGCCGGACAGTGTGCATTGGAA
Source organism: Mesorhizobium sp. M2A.F.Ca.ET.042.01.1.1 (assembly GCF_003997405.1). Taxonomy (NCBI): domain Bacteria; kingdom Pseudomonadati; phylum Pseudomonadota; class Alphaproteobacteria; order Hyphomicrobiales; family Phyllobacteriaceae; genus Mesorhizobium; species Mesorhizobium sp. M2A.F.Ca.ET.042.01.1.1. Next base: position 3,932 of record NZ_RZRX01000171.1, on the reverse strand, counting down.
ACGCCGTCCATGGCCCCGCCAGCGCGACGAGCCTTGCGAGCATCGCTGCGGTGCCACGCATGGCATTGGACAGGATGGCCGGGTCGGCATGACCCGACCAGCCTTCCGCGATGCGTTCGCCTCTGGTGAAGGCGGCGAGGTTGACGGTGCGGCCCTTGCTCACCGGATAGGCGACCAAATGGAAGCCGGGGTGCAGGAAGGTTGTGACGCAGCCCGCCGCCCCGATCTCGGCAAAAGCCTGCCCGGCGGGGCTGTCGACCGCCACGGTAGTGCGCCAGGCCAGTCGGCCCGAGAAGCGGCTTCTCGCGAAGGCGGGATCCCGGGCCGCAAGCTGCGCGCGAACCGTCGACCAGACGCCATCGGCACCGACCAGGAGGCCGGCTGCAACCGACGTGGTTTTCCCGTCGATCTCGACCGTCGTGGTCACGCTTCGCTGCTCGGCGGCGATGCCTGTCACCCGCCCACCGGTAACGAGCTCGATATCCGACCGCCCTGCCACTTCCTCCGCCAGAGCCGCCTGCAGGTCGGCGCGGTGCGCCACCAGATAGGGCGCGCCCCAGCGCTTTTCGGCCGCCTGTCCAAGCGGCACGCGGGCCAGCTCGCGCAGGCTTTTCGCATCCTTCAGCACCACCGCTTCGGGCCGGACCGCGTTGGGCAACAGGCGGTCGAGCACGCCAAGGCGGCGCAGAATGCGGGTTGCGTTGGGAGCCAGCTGGAGGCCGGAGCCGGCCGCTTGGAGCTGCTTGGCCTGCTCGAAGAGTTTCACCGGCAAGCTGCGCTCGGCGAAGGCAAGTGCTGCCGTCAGTCCGGCGATGCCGGCCCCGGCTATGACGACTTGCCGGGACCGTGCTTCAATCATGGTCGGCTCAGGCGGCCTGGTCGACATAGAGGCAGCCGGCTGGCTGCGTTTCCGTCGCCTTCAGCGACGGCGAATAGCGATAAAGCGTCGAGCAGTAGGGGCAGACCTTTTCATTGTCGTCACCCATGTCGAGGAACACATGCGGGTGGTCGAAAGGCGGGTTGGCGCCGGTGCACATGAATTCCTTGACGCCGATCTCAATGACCGGATGGCCCGCGTCGTTCTGGAAGTGGGGAATGCTACCGCCTGCCATCGTCGTCTCCAATTGGGTTCGGCCAGTGGGTGTGACCCGCCTGCATCTGGAGCATAACATGCCAGTTTGCAAGATCGATGAAATCAAACTGTCGCAAAAGGCTGGCAGAGGATAAGTTGAGCCGGTTAAGCGCGTGAGGCTGGCACGGAGCGATTCCGTGACGATCATGCGTCACAAAGAGATGTTAGAGCGTCGCCGGACGGCAAGATGCGGCGCTCCTCAGGGACGGTTGCAGGCAGAGCGGGAAACATGAACGAACTGAAGCCGGTGCAGAGCGAGTTCATCACCGTCGAGGCGGCGAGTCCCGACGGCGGCAATCCCGACCGTTTCGTCAACCGCGAATTCTCCTGGCTGCAATTCAACCGCCGCGTGCTGGAAGAGTCGCTCAACGAGCATCATCCGCTGCTCGAGCGCGTCCGCTTCCTGTCGATCTCGGCCGCCAATCTCGACGAGTTCTTCATGGTCCGCGTTGCCGGCCTCGCCGGTCAAGTGCGCGAAGGGATCGCGTTGAAGAGCCCGGACGGCCGCACGCCCGAGCAGCAGCTCGAGCAGCTGCTGCGCGAGGTCGAGCGCCTGCAGGAGGACCAGCAGAAGAGCCTCTCGGCGCTGATGGCCCTGCTCAACAAAGAAGGCATCGAAAGCATCACCCGCGACGCGCTGACCAAGGATGAGAAGACCTGGCTGGAGGAGCATTTCCAGGAACAGGTCTTCCCGGTGCTGACGCCGCTGTCGATCGACCCGGCGCATCCGTTCCCCTTCATCCCCAATCTCGGCTTTTCCATCGCCTTGCAATTGCGCCATCGCAAGAACGGTGAGGAGATGAGCGCGCTCTTGCGCCTGCCGGTGGCGCTCAGGCGTTTCATTCGCCTGCCGGACCGCAAGCGCCATGTGCGCTTCATCCCGCTGGAGGAGGCGGTCGGCCTCTATATCGGCAAGCTGTTCCCCGGCTATGAGGTCAAGGGCTCGGGCACGTTCCGCATCATCCGCGACAGCGATATCGAGGTCGAGGAAGAATCGGAAGACCTCGTGCGGCTGTTCGAGACGGCGCTGAAGCGGCGGCGCCGCGGTTCGGTGATCCGTATCGAATTCGACACGCTGATGCCGGCGGAATTGCGCGATTTCGTCGCCGGCGAGCTCGGCGTCTCGGCAAGCCGCATCAGCGTGCTCACCGGTCCGCTGGCGCTCAACCAGATTTCCGAGATCGTCGCCATTCCGCGCGACGACCTGAAGTTCACCCCCTACAATCCACGCTTTCCCGAACGCATCCGCGAGCATGGCGGCGACTGCCTTGCCGCCATCCGCGAGAAGGACATCATCGTCCACCACCCTTACGAATCCTTCGACGTGGTGGTGCAGTTCTTGCGCCAGGCCGCCGCCGACCCGGAGGTGGTGGCGATCAAGCAGACGCTCTACCGCACTTCGAACGACAGCCCGATCGTGCGCGCGCTGATCGACGCCGCCGAGGCCGGCAAGTCGGTGACCGCGCTGGTCGAGCTCAAGGCGCGCTTCGACGAGGAGGCCAACATCCGCTGGGCGCGTGACCTTGAGCGCGCCGGCGTCCAGGTCGTGTTCGGCTTCCTGGAGCTGAAGACCCACGCCAAGATGTCGCTCATCGTGCGCCGCGAGGACGGCCGGCTGCGCAACTACGTCCATCTCGGCACCGGCAACTACCACCCGGTCACCGCCCGAATCTACACCGACCTGTCCTTCTTCACCACCGACCCGACGATCGCGCGCGATGTCGCGCAGATTTTCAACTTCATCACCGGCTATGCCGAACCGGCCGAGGAGATGCGCCTTGCCGTGTCGCCCTTCACGCTGCGCAACCGCATCCTGAAGCACATCGCCGAGGAGGTCGTCCATGCCCGCGAAGGACGGCCGGCGCGCATATGGATGAAGATGAACGCGCTGGTCGACCCGACCGTCATCGACGCGCTCTACGACGCCAGCCGCGCCGGGGTCGAGATCGACCTCGTCGTGCGCGGCATCTGCTGCCTGAGGCCGCAGGTGCCGGGCCTTTCGGAAAACATCAGGGTGAAATCGATCGTCGGCCGCTTCCTCGAGCACAGCCGCATCTACTGCTTCGGCAATGGCTACGGCCTGCCGTCGGACGAGGCGGTCGTCTACATCTCGTCCGCCGACATGATGCCGCGCAATCTCGACCGCCGCGTCGAGACGCTGGTGCCGATCACCAATCCAACTGTGCATGAACAGGTGCTTGGCCAGATCATGCTGGGCAACATCATGGACAACCAGCAAAGTTTCGACGTATTGGCTGACGGCACCTCCCGGCGCGTTGCGCTGGAGGAGGGCGAGGAGCCGTTCAACGCGCAGGAATACTTCATGACCAATCCGAGCCTCTCCGGACGGGGTGACGCGCTGAAATCGCATGCGCCCAAGCGCATCGCCCAGTTCAAACGCCGCAAGAAGAACAGCGCCGCGTGATTGCAGTTTCCCAGGGCCGGCTTCAGGACCGGCGGCCGCTGTCGATCATCGACATAGGGTCGAACTCGATCCGCCTTGTCGTCTATGAAGGGCTGGCGCGCTCGCCCTCGCTGCTGTTCAACGAAAAGATGCTGGCCGGCCTCGGCCGCGGCATCGTTTCGACGGGCAAGCTCGATCCCGAAGCCGTGACGCGTTCGATGGAGGAGTTCCGCCGCTTCCGCGCGCTGTCGGATCAGGCAGGCGCCGAGCACATGTATGTGCTGGCCACCGCCGCCGCGCGCGAGGCGGTCAACGGTCCCGATTTCATCCACCGCGCCGAGGAGGTGCTGAAGACCGAGATCCGCGTGCTCACCGGCCGCCAGGAAGCCTATTATT
>NZ_RZRX01000170.1:0-14241 GCF_003997405.1 Mesorhizobium sp. M2A.F.Ca.ET.042.01.1.1 | reverse complement strand
AGACAGCCGTATCGCAGCGCGCAGTGGGTCAATGCCGAGAACCTGAATTCCGGCCAGCGCTTCGCCGCCGATCAGTTCCAGGCAGGTCGCGGTCATCTGCGCGAGATAGAACGAGACGGCGGCGAAGCGCTGGCCGGAATTCAGGTTCTCGGCATTGACCCACTGCGCGCTGCGATACGGAAACGGTCCGGAGCCCTGCTGCGTCGAAGGCAGAAGCAACACCTGGCGCGCCAGCACCGCGGCAACATCGTCATCGATCCACTCCTGCGGTTGGCCGTCGGTGAGCAGCGAGAATTCGCGCCCACCCATGAAGCGCGCCGAGGGCACTGCATCGCCCAGCGCGTTGACGTTGACCAGCGTGTCGCGCGCCGGGTCGAGGTCCGTCGTCTTGCCGCCCACCGCCATCGACACCACCCATGTGCCTGTCGAGGCGACGGAGAAGGGCGGCGCGTCGGACAGCAGATGCGGCAGCAGCGAAGCGTTGGAATCGTGCAGTCCGCAGAAAACCGGGGTCTGTGGGTCGAGCCCCGTCCGTCGCGAAATCGCTGGCAGGATCGGGCCAAGCCGGTCCCTGGCCGGCCGCACCGGCGCCATCAACCGGCGCCAGCCCATCCTGTCGACCAGCGAGGAATAGTCGGAAGTCCAAGGATTCCACAGATCGGTGTGGCAGCCGAGCGAAGTCACCTCATTGGCGGCGACGCCGGTCAGCCGCAGAGCCCAGTATTGCGGATACATCAGCATTGCGGCGGCTCGTGCGAATTCCGCCGGGAAGCGCTTCTGCTGCCAGAAGAACTGCGCGCCGAGATTGAGGCCGATGGGCAATCGCGGCGTGCCGGTTTCAGCGAAAGGCGGACGAACAGCATCGTAGTCGGCCGCAAGCTGGTCCGGACCGTCGAATTCGTAATCGAGAACCGGCAGCACCAGTTCGCCGGCGGCGCCGACCAGCGCGCCGGTCGCGCCGTGCGTGGTGATCGAGATCGCATCGATGCGCCGTCCGCGGTTGAGATCGGCGAGGCTGTTCAGGATGAACGTCCACAGCGCCTCGACATCGTGATGCGGGTAGGGCGCCTGCCGCACCGGCGCGTTGGCGACACGGCGCAGCGCGATCTCGCTAAGTGTCGCGAGATCGACCAGCGCCACCTTGGCGTTGGTCTTGCCGATATCGATGACGGCGACGATCATGCCATATGGAACATTGTTTCCAGCGGCACCGCCACCGGCTCGTTATCGGCCTTGGTCTCCATTACGTCGGCCATATGCGCCCACCAGCGCCGCATCACCGAGTGCTTCGGCAGCTCGGCCATGGCGTGGTCATCACGCCGCCACAGCACGCCGAAGAGGGTGTTGGTCTCCTCGTCGAGATGGATCGAATAGTCGGAGACGCCAGCCTCTCTCAGCAGTGCAAACAGCTCAGGCCAGATCTCGTCGTGGCGGCGCTTGTACTCGGCCTTCATGCCCGGATTGAGCTTCATCTTGAAAGCGTATTTTTCCATCAGGCGAAGCGCCCTTCACGCAGCCGCCGCCAGACGATCGGCAATGCAATGACGATGATCAGCAGCAGGCCGATGAAGATCGACATGACGATGCCCGGCACGTTGAGCAAACCAAGCCCAAACGTCACCAGCCCCATGATGAAGGCGGCGAGCACGACGCCTAAAATGCTGCCGGCGCCGCCGAGGATCGACACACCCCCAAGCACCACCATGGTGATCGCTTCGAGCTCATAACCCTGCGCGATCGACGGTCGTGTCGATCCGAGCCGCGAGGTGATCAGCACCGAGGCGATGCCCGACATCAGGCCGGTCAGGCAGAACAGGATGAATTTTATACGGTCGACCCGCACCCCGGAGAACTGGCAGGCGACCGGATTGTTGCCGATGGCAAAGACCCGCCGGCCGAAGCTCGTGCGGTGCAGCACAAACCAATAGATCAGCGCCGCGACGAGGAACAGCGCCAGCTCGAACGAGAAAACCCACCAGACATAACCCTGGCCGAAGAAGGCGAAGCTTTCCGGATAGCCCTTATAGGCCTGGTCGCCGAGGATGATGAAGGCGATGCCGCGAAACAGGCTCATCGTGCCGATGGTGACGACGATGGACGGCAGGCCGAGCCGGGTGACGAGCAGCCCATTGAAGGCGCCGCAGGTGAGGCCGACGGCAATGCCGATCGCGACCAGCACCGGCGTGCCGGCGCCGGCCTGCACCGCCATGCCCATCATGGTCGAGGCGAGCGCCACGATCGCCGCGACCGAGAGGTCGATCTCGCCGGAGATGATCAGCAGCGCCATCGCAAGCGCGATCAGGCCCTTCTCGGTGAAGTTGAAGGTCAGGTCAGACAGCGACCACGGATCGAGGAAATAGGGCGAAGCGAAGCTGTTGACCGCGAAGATGACGACCGCGATGACGACGAGCAGTGCCTCCCAGGAGAAGATCGCCGAGGAGAGCGGCTTGTCGAGCCGGTCTGGGATATGGCGCGGGGCTGGGGTGTCGGTCATGCCGCTTCCGCCTTTCTCAGGATAATGCGGCCCTGCCGGCGCTCGCCGCGCGCGTTGAGCACCACCGCCAGTATGATGGCGCTGCCCGAGATCGCCATCTGCCAGAAGGGCGAGATGTTGATGACCGGCAGCGCGTTGGAGATGATGCCGAGGAACAGCGCGCCCAGCACTGCGCCGCCGACCGAGCCGATGCCGCCGGCGATCGAGATGCCGCCGATGACGCAGGCGGCGATGATGTTGAGCTCATAGCCGTTGGCGACCTCGACGGAGGCGATCACGTAGCGCGAGATCCACAGATAGCCGGCGAGCCCGCCGATCATGCCGGAAATGCAAAAGACGATGAATTTGGTGCGGCCGACATCGATGCCGGCATAGATCGAGGCGGTCGGATTGACACCGATGGCATAGATCGAGCGGCCGATGGCGGTCCGCGTCATCACCAGGAAGAACAGCGCGATGACGATGACGGCGATCCAGGAGAGCACCGGCAGGCCGAGGAAGGCGGCGCGCTGGAAATTGATGAAGTCGGGGCTCATCTGGTCGGCATTGACCCAGGCGCCGCCGGAGACGACGAAGGTGGCGCCGCGATAGACGGTGAGGGTGCCCAGCGTCACCACGATCGAGGGAATGTTCAGCCGCCACACCAGGAACCCGTTGATCGCGCCAAGCACCAGCCCGACGGCGAGCGCGATGACGATCAGCGCCGGGATCGGGATCGCCGGATGCGCGGCGTTGAGCATCGCCACCACCATGCCGGTGAAACAGAGGTTGGACGCCATCGACAGGTCGATCGAACGCGTCAGGATCACCACCATCTGTCCCAGCGCCAGGATGATCAGGATCGAGGTGTCGTTGAACACCTGGCGCAGATTGGCGGGATCGGCGAAGCCGGGGAAGCGCGTCGAGATCAGCCCGATCAGCACGACGATGCCGGCAAGCAGCCAGATCTCGCGGTATTTGAGGAAGCTCTTCATACCGCGATCCCCGCTGCGGTTCGAACCAGCATCTCGGCGTCGAGGCCCTTATTGTCATAGGTCGCCGCGATGCGGCCTTCGCGCATGACGACGACGCGGTCGGACATGCCGAGGATCTCGGGCAGTTCCGACGACACCATGATCACCGACAGACCCTGCGCGACCAGTTCGGCCATGAAGCCATGCACGGCGGCCTTGGAGCCGATGTCGATGCCCTTGGTCGGCTCGTCGAGGATGATGACCTTGGGCGCCGTCGCCAGCCATTTGGCGATCACCACCTTCTGCTGGTTGCCGCCGGAAAGCGTGCCGACATCCTGGCTGAGCGACGAGGCGCGCAGATCGAGCCGCCCGGTGTAGGAACGGGCGAGCGAGAACTCTTCCGCGAGCCTCAGCACGCCGGATTTCGAGGTGCGCGCGAGCGAGGGCAGCGACACGTTCTGGAAGATCGGCAGGCCGATCACCACGCCCTGCTTGCCGCGTTCCTCCGGCACATAGACGATGCCGGCCTCGATCGAATCCGCCGCCGATTTCGGCGCGATCGATGTACCGTCCAACGAGATGGTGCCTCGGCTGGTGCGGGTGATGCCGGCGATCGCCTGCATGACCTCGCTGCGGCCCGCGCCGACCAGCCCGTAGAAGCCGAGTATCTCGCCCTTGCGCAATTCGAAGCCGATGTCGTCGAATTCGGTCGGGTGCGACAGGCCGGAGACGGAGAGTACCGGCGCGCCGATCTTCGGCTCGCGCTGCGGGAAGATATGGTCGACGTTGCGGCCGACCATCATACGCACGATCTCGTTCTGGCCGGTGTCCTTGAGCAGCCCTTCGCCCACCATCTCGCCGTCGCGGAAGACGGTGTAGCGGTCGGCGATGCGGTAGATCTCGTCGAACTTATGGCTGATGAAGAGCACCGCCTTGCCTTCGCTCTTCAGGAATTCGATCAAGAGGAAAAGCTCCTCGATCTCCTTCATCGAGAGCGCCGCGGTCGGCTCGTCCATGATGACGATGCGGGCGTCGATCGACATCGCGCGCGCCACGGCAACCAGATGCTTGTTGGCGATGCCGAGGTCCTTCAGTCGAGCGTCGGCGTCGATATGGCCGGCGCGCATCGTCTCCAGCACCTCGCGCGCATTGCTGCGCATGGTGCGCCAGTCGATGGTGCCGAAGCGGGTGCGCGGCGCGTGGCCGAGGAAGATGTTCTCGGCAACCGAAAGGTCGTCGAACAGCACGGTTTCCTGGTGGATGGCGGTGATGCCGTGGCCGAAGGCGGCATGTGCGCTGGGCAGCGTCGTCACCTGGCCGTCGATGCCGATCTCGCCTGCATCCGGCTGGTAGATGCCGGTCATGATCTTGACCAGCGTCGACTTGCCGGCGCCGTTCTCGCCGATCAGCGCCGTCACCTGCCCGGGGTAGAGCGACAGGCTGACATTGTGCAGGGCGCGGACGCCCGGGAAACTTTTCGAGATGCCCGTGAGCGTCAGGCGGGGAGCTGGGGCCGGGGGGCGCTCCTTTATCGTGCCGTGATGGGCCGTCGTATCCATAGTCGTATCAAGCCCAGTGAATCGCTTGCGTGTCGCCTCCCCCTCACCCGACCTCCGCTCCGCTCGGTCGACCTCTCCCCGAGGGGAGAGGAGGTTTGCGAGCTTGGCTCCAGGCTCTTCTCCCCGGCGGGGAGAACGTGGCCGCGAAGCGGCCGGACGAGGGGGCAGCGCCGTCAGTCCAGGATCAATAGATCTTCGAGAACTTCTCGATGTTGGTCTTGTCGAACTGGAAGGGCGGAGCCATCGCGGCCGAGTTGGTGTCGTCGAGCGTTACCTTGCCGACGCGGCCGATCGACAGCGTGGCGCCGGGCTTGGCCTCTTCCTTCTTCACCGCCAGGTCATGCGCGAGGTAGATCGCCGAGTAGCCAAGGTCGATCGGGTTCCAGAGAGCAACAGCCTGAGAAGCGCCGTTGTCGATGAACTTCTTGAACTCCGACGGCAGGGCAAGACCGGTGACATTCACCTTGCCGATCAGGTTCTCGTCGGTGACGACCTGCGCGGCGGCAACGACGCCGACGGTGGTCGGCGCGATGATCGCCTTGAGGTTCGGATAGGACTTCAAGAGACCCTTGGCTTCGTCGGTGCTCTTGGCCGAGTCGTCATCACCATAGACGGTGGCGACCAGCTTGATCTTCGGGAACTTCTCCGGCAGCACCTTCTTGGCGGCTTCGATCCAGGCGTTCTGGTTGGTCGCGGTCGAGGAGGCCGACAGGATGGCGACATCGCCGCCTTCCGGCAGGTAATCGGCGGCGAGCTTGATAATGGTCTCGCCGATCAGGCCGGTGTCGGACGGGTTGAGGTGGAGCTGGCGGCCTTCCTTGGCGACGCCGGAATCCCACGAGATCACAGTGATGCCGCGATCCATCGCCTTCTTCAGCACCGGCACCAGCGCGTCGGCGTCATTGGCCGAAACGGCGATGGCATTGACCTTCTGCGCAATCAGCGAGTTGATCACTTCGATCTGGGCCTCGGCGGTGGCCTTGGTCGGGCCGGTGTAGATGACGTCGACATCGCCCAGTTCCTTGGCCGCTTCCTCGGCGCCCTTGTTGGCGGCGTCGAAGAAGCCGTTGCCGAGCGACTTCACCACCAGCGCGATCTTGACGTTCTCGGCATAGGCGGCATTCACGAACATGGCGGCGGAAAAGGCCGCCGTGACCAGCAGTTTCTTCAAAAAGCTCATCGAATATCCTCCCTTGAGCGTTGCATTCCATCGCCGCTGCGGGCGTGAGTTTCCCTCAGGCCTGCAGTGAAGATTCTTCCCTGTCGCTTGACTGTCTGCGGGCAACGATCAGCGTCACGCCCGCCGTTTCCAGCATCTTGGCCTCCCGGTCCTCGATGCCGTCGTCGGTGATCACGGTCGCGATGCGCGACAGCCCGCACAGGATCAGGCTGGAGCGCATGCGGAATTTCGAGGAATCGACGAGCACCACCAGCTCGTCGGCCTGATCGATCAGCTTCTGCTCGGCCTGGATCAGCAGCGGATCGCCCTCCATCAGCCCGAGCGGCCCCAGGCCTTGCGCCCCCATGAACATGCGCCGCGCATAGAAGTTGCGCGTCACGTCATTGTCGAAGGGCGACAGGATGATGTTCTGCTCGCGGTAGATCGTGCCGCCCGACAGCATCACCGTGTTTTTGGAATGTTTGAGCAGATGTTCTGCGATCGGGAACGAGTTGGTGAAGATCGGCATGCGGCGGCCGGTCAGGAAATGCACCATCTGGAATGTGGTGGTGCCGCCATTGACGATGATCGGCTCGCCATCGGCGCACAGGTTCACGGCTTCCCGCGCGATCGCCCGTTTCTGCGCGGCGTTCAGCGTCTCGTTGACCGAGAAGGGCCGGCCGGCAAGGCCGATGAACTGCGGCGGCGAGATCGCCTCGGCGCCGCCGCGCACCCGGCGCAGGCGCTTTTGCACATGCAGCGCCGCGATGTCGCGCCGGATCGTCGCTTCGGAGGAGTCCGTCCGCTCGACCATCTCCTGCACCGTCACCACAGGCTTTTCCTGGACGGCGGACAGAATGATCCTGTGGCGTTCTTTTTCGTGCATGGTTCCTCCCTGCCCGAGCATCAGGCCTTAGAAAACGCGCAGTGTCAATCATTTCCGATCATATATTTTCATTGTGCAGTGCAATATGATCGATATTGATCGTTTATGATTGACAAGCGGGGCGCTTGCGTAGACATTCCCGAGCAAGAAATGAGGAGCGCGACATGCGCTCCAAGGGAGGATACCTATGCTCGACAAGCGCTCCGGCTCGCGCCTCGCCAATCTGTGGGACGATGCAAAAGCCGAAGGGATGAGCGGTCCCGAGCTCCTGGTCTATCGCTCGAACACACTGGGGTCCGACAAGCGCGTCACCAATTACGGCGGCGGCAACACCTCGTCCAAGGTCTGGCAGAAGGACCCGCTGACCGGCGAGGACGTCGAGGTCCTGTGGGTCAAGGGCTCCGGCGGCGACAGCGCCTCGATCAAGCTGGACGGGTTCGCCACCCTCTACATGGACAAGCTGCGCGCCATCAAGGGGCTCTATCGCGGCGTCGAGCACGAGGATGAGATGGTGGGCTATCTGCCTCACTGCACCTTCAACCTCAATCCGCGCGCGGCCTCGATCGACACACCGCTGCACGCTTACGTGCCGAAGGCTTGCGTCGACCACATGCATCCCGACGCCATCATCGCGGTCGCGGCGGCCAAGGATTCCAAGGCGATCACCAAGGAGATCTTCGGCGACGCCATCGGCTGGCTGCCATGGAAGCGGCCGGGCTTCGAGCTCGGCCTGTGGCTGGAGAAATTCTGCCTCGACAACCCCAATGCCAAGGGCGTCGTGCTTGAAAGCCACGGCCTGTTCACCTGGGGTGACACGCCCAAGGAATGCTACGAGACCACGATCTCGGTGATCAACCAGGCAATCGAGTGGTTCGAGCGCCGGTCGGAAGGCGTGGCTATCTTTGGCGGCGAGGCAGTCCAGTCGCTCGATGCTCCGGCACGCCGCGCCATCGCGGCCAAGCTGATGCCGCGCATCCGCGGCCTGATTTCCGAAAAGAGCCACAAGCTCGGCCATTTCGACGACCAGCCGGCCGTGCTCGAATTCGTCAACTCGAAGGATTTGCGGCCGCTGGCGGCGCTTGGCACCTCATGCCCGGATCATTTCCTGCGCACCAAGATCCGGCCGCTGGTCATCGAGTTCGATCCGGCGAAGCCCGATATCGACGCCGTCATCGCGCGGCTGGCCGACGACATCGCCGAATACCGCGTCGGCTACCAGGCTTACTACGACGCCTGCAAGCATGCGGACTCGCCCGCCATCCGCGACCCCAATGCCGTCGTCTATCTGATGCCCGGCGTCGGCATGTTCACCTTCGCCGGCGACAAGGCGACGGCGCGCATCTCCGGTGAATTCTACGTCAACGCCATCAACGTCATGCGCGGCGCTTCGACGGTCTCGTCCTACGTCGGCCTGCCCGCCCAGGAAGCCTTCGACATCGAATATTGGCAGCTCGAGGAAGCAAAGTTGCAGCGTCTGCCGAAGCCCAAAGCGCTGGCCGGGCAAATCGCCTTGGTCACCGGCGGCGCCGGCGGCATCGGCCGCGCCACCGCCAACCGGCTGCTGCGCGAAGGCGCCTGCGTCGTGCTGGCCGACATAGACGAGGCCGCTTTGGCCAGTGCCAATGACGAGCTCTCGAAAGCCTTTGGAAAGGACTTTGTCCGTCCGGTGCGGATCGACGTCACCTCCGAGGAGCAAGTGCTTTCGGGCTTCGCCGAAACGGCAGTCGAATTCGGCGGCATCGACATCCTGGTTTCCAATGCCGGGCTGGCCTCCTCGGCGCCGATCGAGGAGACGACACTCGCCTTGTGGAACAAGAATATGGACATCCTGTCCACCGGCTATTTCCTCGTTTCGCGCGAGGCTTTCCGCCTGTTCCGCGCCCAGAAGATCGGCGGCAACGTCGTCTTCGTCGCCTCCAAGAACGGGCTTGCCGCCTCGCCCAACGCGTCCGCCTATTGCACCGCCAAGGCCGCCGAGATCCATCTTGCCCGCTGCCTCGCGCTGGAGGGCGCGGAAGCGCAGATCAGGGTTAACGTCGTCAATCCTGACGCCGTGCTGCGCGGTTCGAAAATCTGGACCGGCGAATGGAAGGAACAGCGCGCCGCCGCCTACAAGATGTCGACCGACGACCTCGAGGAGCATTACCGCTCGCGTTCGATGCTGAAGCGCTCGGTCTTCCCGGAAGACATTGCCGAGGCGATCTATTTCTTCGCCTCCGACATGTCGGCCAAATCGACCGGCAACATCGTCAATGTCGACGCCGGCAACGCGCAAAGCTTTACGCGATAAGCTTCCTTCTCCCCGTTCACGGGGAGTTGAGGAGTGGTTCGCGTAGCGAACGAAAAGCCAATTGCTTGGCTTTTCGAACGACGAAAGCCGGCAGGCGGATGAGGGGCGGCAGCGCCGGCCGGACGCATTTTTGGGAGGAACAACTTTGTCCGAAACAATCATCTCAGCCGACCTCGTCGCCAGCCACAACGCCGCCCGCCAACCCGACCTCGAGCGCGACTACGCTTCCCTCCGCGAACGCCTTGATCGCCGCGGCATCGCCATCGACGCCATCCGCGACAAGGTCGAAAAATTCGGCGTGGCGATCCCGTCCTGGGGCGTCGGCACCGGCGGCACGCGCTTCGCCCGCTTCCCCGGTCCCGGCGAGCCGCGCGACATCTTCGACAAGATCGAGGACTGCGCCGTCATTGCCCAGCTGACGCAGGCAACGCCGACCGTCTCGCTGCACATCCCCTGGGACAAGGCGGATCCGAACCGGCTGAAGCAGGCGGCCTCGCGCTTCGGCCTCGGCTTCGACGCCATGAACTCCAACACTTTCTCCGACGCCAAGGATCAGAAGCTATCCTACAAGTTCGGCTCGCTCTCGCATGCCGACGCCGGCACCCGCCGGCAGGCGGTCGAGCACAATCTTGAATGCATCGAGATCGGCAAGACGCTGGGCTCCAAGGCGCTGACGGTGTGGATCGGCGATGGCTCGAACTTCCCCGGCCAGGTCAATTTCGCAAAGGCCTTCGAGCGCTACCTGGACGCGATGCGGGAGATCTATGCCGGCCTGCCGGACGACTGGCGGCTGTTCACCGAGTACAAGATGTATGAGCCGGCCTTCTATTCGACGGTCGTGCAGGACTGGGGCACAAACTACATCATCGCGAAAGAACTCGGCGACAAGGCCTTCTGCCTTGTCGACCTCGGCCACCACGCGCCCAATGTCAACATCGAGATGATCGTGTCGCGGCTGATCCAGTTCGGCAAGCTCGGCGGTTTCCACTTCAACGATTCCAAATATGGCGACGACGACCTCGACGCCGGTTCCATCGATCCCTACCGGTTGTTCCTGGTCTTCAACGAACTGGTCGATGCGGAGCTCTCCGGCGCCAAGGGTTTCAACCCCGCGCATATGCTCGACCAGAGCCACAACGTCACCGATCCGATCGAGAGCCTGATGCTGTCGGCGGTCGAGGTGCAGCGCGCCTACGCGCAGGCGCTGCTGGTCGACCGCAAGGCGTTGGAAGGCTTCCAGGAGGCCAACGACGCGCTGATGGCGACGCAGACGCTTAAAAGCGCCTACCGCACCGATGTCGAGCCGATCCTTGCCATGGCGCGCCTGCGGACCGGCGGCGCCATCGATCCGGTCGCCGCCTATCGCGAGGCGGGTTACCGGGCGAAGGTCGCGGCGGAACGGCCGGCTGTCGCGAGCGGAGGCGGGGGGATCGTCTGACAGGCAGCGCCACTCCCCTCATCCGGCCGCTTCGCGGCCACCTTCTCCCGAGGGGAGAAGAGATCAGCGCCGGCGCACGCTCCTCTCCCCTTGGGGAGAGGTCGGATTGCCCGAATTGCCCTTGCAATTCGACTTGGCAATCCGGGTGAGGGGCCCTCTCACACTGCTCCGATTTTTATTGGACTAATTCGCCCTCACAGTCTTTCCTAGGCGTCCCCAACGCCAGGAGCACCGCCATGCCCTTGACCCGCCGGTCGCTGATCGCCGTCAGCCTTTCGCTTGCCTTTGCCTTCATTCCGGCCGTTGCCGCCTTCGCCGCGTCGCCCGCTCCTGCCAAGGGTGAGCACGGCATGGTGGTCACGGAACAGCATCTGGCGACCGAGGCTGGCGTTGACGTGCTGAAGAAGGGCGGCAACGCCGTCGATGCCGCTGTCGCGGTCGGCTACGCGCTGGCCGTCGTCTTTCCCGCAGCCGGCAATATCGGCGGCGGAGGGTTCATGACCATCCGGCTGAAGGGCGGCCGCACCACCTTCCTCGATTTCCGCGAGCGCGCGCCGCTCGCCGCCACCAGGACCATGTATCTCGACGAGGACGGCAAGCCGATCAAGGGCGCCAGCCTCGACGGCTATCTTGCCGTCGGCGTGCCGGGCTCGGTGGCCGGCTTCGAGATGGCGCGCGAGAAATATGGCACGCTTTCAAGGCAGGATCTGATGGCGCCGGCGATTGCCTACGCCAGGGCTGGTTTTGTCCTCAACCAAGGCGACGCGGCTTGGCTCGCCGACAGCGCCGACCGGCTGGCGAAGGACCCGGCGGCGGCCGCGATCTTCCTGAAAAAAGACGGCAAGCCTTATGGCATCGGCGAGAAGCTCGTTCAGCCGGACCTCGCCGCCTCGCTGTCGGCGATCTCGCAAAAGGGGGCGGACGCCTTCTACAAGGGCGCCATTGCGGACGCCATCGTCAAGGCCAGCGGCGCCAAGGGCGGCATCCTCGCCAAGGCCGATTTCGAGCAATATGCAGTGCGCGAATTGAAGCCGGTGACCTGTTCCTACCGCGGCTTCGAGATCATCTCCTCGCCACCGCCAAGCTCGGGCGGCGTCATCATCTGCGAGATACTCAATGTGCTGGAAGGTTATCCGCTGTCCTATCTCGGCTCGGCTTCCGCCGAGACGGTCCATGTCATGGTCGAGGCAATGCGCCATGCCTATGTCGACCGCAACTCAGCGCTCGGCGATCCGGATTTCGTCGACAATCCGGTCTCCAAACTGCTCGACAAAAACTACGCCAGGGGCATCCGAGACAAGATCGATCCCTTCCGCGCCGGCGTCTCGAAGGACTTGATGCCGAAGGGTCTTGGCGAGTCGAAGGAGACGACCCACTATTCGATCATTGACAAGGACGGCAACGCGGTCGCGGTCACCTACACACTGAACGGCTCCTTCGGCGCCGGCGTCGTCGCCGAAGGCACCGGCATCCTGCTCAACAACGAGATGGACGACTTCACCCAGAAGCCCGGCGTGCCCAACCTCTACGGGCTGGTCCAGGGCGAGGCCAACGCCATTCAGCCGAAGAAGACGCCTTTATCCTCGATGAGCCCGACGATCGTGACGAAGGACGGCAAGCCGTTCATGGTCATCGGCAGCCCGGGCGGCTCGCGCATCATCACCATCACGCTGGAGGCGATCGCCAACGTCATCGACCACGGCATGGACATCCAGCAGGCGATCGACGCGCCGCGCATCCACCATCAATGGCTGCCGGACAAGGTCTATGTCGAGCCTTTTGGGCTTTCGCCGGACACGGAGAAGCTGCTTGCCGGCATGGGCTATCATCTCGCCCTCAGCGACGAGACCTGGGGCCGGGCAGCCGGCATCCTTGTCGGTGGCAAAAGCCTGGCGGAGATCGAGAAGGGCGGCGGCGCCCGCTACAACGGCGCCATGGACAGTCGCGCGGCCGCCGGCGAGGCGCTGGGATACTAACTGATCAGGTCACCAGCGTGATGGTCGAGGCGATCAGCATGACGGCGGCAATGGCCACAAACAGCGCGTAGATGCGCGGCCGGTCGAGCAGCAGCGCATTGCCGGAAATCCAGGCCGCCGTGGCGCCGCCGAGCGCGAACAGGAAGCCGTTGCGGTGGCCGAAGGACATGGAGGCGGCCATCAGGCCGCCGATGATCAGCGCACCGAACACGATGATGACGGCGACCGCGTATTTCTCGAAATCATTGCCGCCGCCCATCACCGGCCCCATCGCGTTGAGATTGGGCAGGTCGTCCGGATCGAAAGGGTTGGCCGAGCCGTATTCGTCTTGACCGAGGGATTCGCGCATCATTCGTTCTCCGCTGGGCGGCAACAAACCATCAACGCCTGCCAAGCGCAACCCGGCAACGCCATCGCGGCGATGCGTTCACTGGCCGGCTGGTGCCAACGTGCCACGGTTTGCCGGACAAGCTCAACGACCGGAGATTGGGTCGGGTTCCACAAGCTTGATCTATCTGGAAAAATCGCTGCGCACGATACCGTGCCGCTGCAACTTGTCGTAGAAGGTCTTGCGCGGAATGCCGAGCGCCTCGATGGTGCGGCGGACGTCGCCTTCATTGCGACCAAGTGTCTCGCGGATGATGTCGGCCTCGTAGCGATCGAGCCGCTCGGGCAACGGCGTCGCGGCGTCGCTCTCCATTGCCGCCGGGGAAGGCGTTTCGGCAACGTCCTCAAGCCCCAGCACGAAGCGTTCGGCGAAATGGGCGAGCTCGCGCACATTGCCCGGCCAGTCATGCTCCCGCAGGTGGCGTTGGATCGCAGTGGACGTCGCCGGCACGGCGCGCCGGAAGCGTGCGGCGGCGCGCTCGGCGAAGTAACCGAACAGCAGCGGCACGTCGTCCCGCCGTTCGCGCAGCGGCGGAATGGAGAGCGTCACCACATTGAGCCGGTAATAGAGGTCCTCGCGGAAAGCGCCGCGCTGGCTGGCATCGCCGAGATCGACCTTCGCGGCGGCGACGACGCGCAGGTCGACCGGCCTGACTTCGTTGGTGCCGAGCGGCGTCACCTCGCGCATTTCGAGCACGCGGAGCATCTGCACCTGCGTCGAGGCCGGCATGCTTTCGATCTCATCGAGGAACAGCGTGCCGCCGCTCGAATGCTCGATACGGCCGACGCGCTTCTTCTGCGCGCCGGTGAAGGCGCCGGCCTCGTGTCCGAACAGCTCGCTTTCGATGACCGTCTCCGGCAGCGTGCCGCAATTGAGCGCGACGAAATTGCCCTTGGCGCGGCGGCTCCAGCGATGCAGCAGGTTCGCCACCACCTCCTTGCCGGAGCCGGTCTCGCCGGTCACCAGCACGTCGACATCGGTGTCGGCGATCTGCCTCAGCGTACGGCGCAGCCGCTCCATCGCCGGTGTCTGGCCGATCAGCGGCAAGCCTTCCTGCGCCTGCTCGGCCGCTTCGCGCAAGGCTCGGTTCTCCATCAC
>NZ_RZRX01000016.1:0-46392 GCF_003997405.1 Mesorhizobium sp. M2A.F.Ca.ET.042.01.1.1 | reverse complement strand
AACCGGCGGCGTCGGGTCGACCGGCTGGTTGTTGGCATCGCCGTCGGTCGGCACCGGGACCGGCGGCAGTTCGGACGGCGGCGGCGGCGCTTCGGTTTCCGGCGCCACCGGCTCCGACTGCGACGCCGGCTCCCGCGCTCCAGGCGCGGCAGCCGGCGATGTCGGCGTGATCAGCGCCGAGCGCAGGTACCAGTTCTCCGCGCTGCCGGCGCTGACGCCGCCTTTGAACAAATAATATTCGAAGGCGCCGGCCGCGACCGGCGTGTCAAGCGCGAAGGCGTTGGCACTCGACGTGGCGCCGTTGACGGCCTGCACCACCATAATGCCGTCCGCCGTAGTCTCGGCGCCGGCGCCGCCGACATTGACCACCGCGATGCCGGTCGAGCCGAAGGCCGTGCCGCCGGACAGCACAAGCCGGTCGGAGGCGGAGGAATCGTCGCCAAGCTCGGTCTGGATCAGCAGCAGGCCGCCGAGCCCGGCATAGTTGCCGTTGATCGTCAGCCGGTCGGTGGCGCCCGTATTGCCGTTGGTCAGGTCGATGCGGCCGGCATTGAAGACCTCGGCCAGTTGCCCTGACGTGAAGGCCTGGATCGAGGCATTGAAGCCGCCGCCATAGAGCGTGCTTGCCTGATCGACGTTGAGCGTGCCGGTGCCCGTGCCGGAGTCGCCCAGCACGAGGTTGCCGTCCAATGTCAATTGCGTGTCGTTGGTGGCGTCGATCGTCTCCCAGTTCTGGACCCTGGCGATGCCGTCGAGCTTGACGTTGTCGAAGGTGAGCGTGTCGGTGCCGAGACCGCCATTCAAGGCGTCGGCGCCGCCGAGATTGGCCTTTGTGAGGTTGCTGAGCTTGGCGGTATCATTGTCGGCGCCGAGATCGACGCTGCCATAGATGATGCCGCCGCCGTCCCAGACGAAATTGTCGGCGCCAAAGCTCAGCAGCACGTCGCCGCCGACCGTGCCGCCGGTGATGGTCACGCTGTCGTTGCCGCCGCTGACGCTGATGTTGCCGCCGATGGTGCCGCCGGACAGGATGATGGTGTCCTTGTCGAAGCCGGTCACGAGGTTTCGGTCGATGACGCCGCCCGACATGTTGAAGTAGTTCTGGTCGAGCTTCATGTTGACGCGGCCAATGCGGCCGCCGGTCATCACCGCATGGTCGCCATCGTCGAAGAAATCGACGATGCGTCCGCCGCTCATGGTGAAGGTGTCGAGCCCATCGCCCTGGTTGAGCGAGCCGATCTGGCCACCGCTCATGTTGAAATCGTCGATACCCGCGCCTTGCTGGACGTTGCCGGCAACAATGCCGGCGCCAATGGTGAAGAAGTCGGTGCCGTCGCCCTGGTCGACCGTGCCGGTGATGGTGCCGGATTGCATGTCGATGCGATCCGTGCCGGCGCCGAAGCTGACATTGCCGCTGATCTGGCCGGTGCCGCCGGAAGGGAAGGTCAGCGTGTTGTCGCCGCTGGTGTCGGTGAGGCTGCCGCCGGAGTCGCCGCTGTCGCAGACATAGGCTGTATTGCCGGCCGGCGGGCTCAGCACACAGGCGGCAAAAGCCTGGGAGCCCGGCAGCAATGTAAGTGCTGTCGATGCCAGAAGGCCAAGCATCCAAGGATGTACTGGGCTTTTCATCAGTATATCAGCATTTTCTGATATGACTTTTCCTTCCGAGAACAATCTCGGGAGAGAATTTCCAAAGCGCCGCATCGCGTCCTCGCAATTCGCGATTTAAGCCGCCCCACCCTTGCCGCAATGAAGACATAATTCATCTCAATTTTCAAAGCCTATTCTGCGCCCGATGGTTGATGAACTGCGACCCCAGGCGAATAGACCAGAGTATTGCTTGATCCAGGCGGCCGTTGGCACGCTCCTCGCCGATGCTTTAGGATCGGGCTCCAGACAGCAAATTCGCGATCGCTGAAGGACACAGAATGGCGCTGAAGGACGCATTCGGCCTGACTTACTCCGGCGCGACCGAAGCCGGGTTTTCATCCTACGCCCGCGCCGTGCATGAGCTGCAATGTTTCATCGGCGATCCGGTCGGCTCCGCCGATCGCGCGATCGCCGAGGATCCCGGCTTCGTCATGGCGCATGTGTTCAAGGGCTACCTCTTCGGCCTTGCCACCGAGCGCGAGGCAACGATCGTGGCCAGAGCATGCCACGAGGCGGCCTTGCCGCTCGCCGCCACGGCTCGCGAGCGGGCGCATGTCGCGGCCCTCGGCCATCTTGCCTGGGGGCGCTGGCATGAAGCCTCCCGCACCCTCGAGGATGTCGCCATCGACCATCCACTCGATCTCGTGGCGCTGTTGACCGGGCATCAGATTGATTTCTTCACCGGCAATGCCCGCATGCTGCGCGACCGCATCGGCCGCGCCCTGTCAGCCTGGCGAAGCGACATGCCCGGCTATCATGCGGTTCTCGGCATGCAGGCCTTCGGGCTCGAGGAGATGGGCGATTATGCCCGCGCCGAAAGGTTTGGCCGCACGGCTGTCGAGCTCGAGCCGCGCGACGGCTGGGCGCAGCACGCCGTCGCCCATGTTATGGAGATGCAGAGCCGGCAAAAAGACGGCATTGCCTGGATGCGCGCCAATCCCGACGCCTGGACCAGGGAAAGCTTCCTCAAGGTGCACAATTGGTGGCATCTGGCGCTGTTCCACTACGACCTCGGCGAGGTCGCCGAGGTGCTGGCGCTCTATGACGGCCCTATCTATGGCGAGGCATCGACGATGGCGCTCAACATGGTCGATGCCTCGGCAATCCTGTGGCGGCTGCGCCTCGGCGGCGTCGATGTCGGCGAGCGCTGGGCGGCTCTGGCCGACAACTGGCACAATGCCGGCGGCGGCAATTATGCCTTCAACGACGCGCATGCGATGATGGCCTTTGTCGGCGCCGGGCTGGAGGCGCCGGCGAAGACGCTGCTCGAAGCGCAGCGTGAGGCGATGCGCGGAAGTGACGACAACGCCGCCTTCACGCGCGATGTCGGCCATCCGCTGACGCTTGCGATCAAGGCCTTCGGCGACGGCCGCTACGATGAGGCCGTGCGCCTGATCCGGCCGATCCGATCGATCGCGCATCGTTTCGGCGGCAGTCACGCGCAACGCGACGTGATCGACCTGACGCTGATCGAGGCCGCGTTGCGCGCCGGCGATCAGGCGCTGGCACGGGCGCTGGCCGCCGAGCGTCAGCTCGCGCGGCCCGACAGTCCGCTGTCGGCGTTGTTCCTTCGGCGGGCATCCGATTTGTCTGAGAATTGACCCGAAGCGGATCTTGCCCTAAAAACTGGCCAAGCCAGATTTTTTCGAGATCCGAAAAAATTAATGGCAGTGGGAGGAAATCATGTATCTCGGCCTCGACCTGGGCACTTCGGGCGTCAAGGCGCTGCTGATCGACGACGGCCAGAAAGTCATAGGCGCCGGCCATGGCTCGCTCGACGTCTCGCGGCCGCATCCCGGCTGGTCGGAGCAGGATCCGGCGCATTGGATCGAGGCCAGCGAGACGGCGATTGCCGAACTCAAGGCTTCTCATCCGAAAGAGCTGGCGGCGGTCAAGGGAATCGGCCTTTCCGGCCAGATGCATGGCGCCACCCTGCTTGATCAATCGGACAAGGTGCTGCGCCCCTGCATCCTGTGGAACGACACGCGCAGCCATGTCGAGGCGGCGGCGCTCGATGCCGATCCGCGCTTCCGCAAGCTCACCGGCAATATCGTCTTTCCGGGCTTCACCGCGCCGAAGCTTGCCTGGGTGAAGAACAACGAGCCGGCGATCTTTGCCAAGGTGGCGAAGGTGCTTTTGCCCAAGGATTATCTGCGGCTCTGGCTGACCGGCGAACACATCTCGGAAATGTCGGATTCGGCCGGCACCTCATGGCTCGATGTCGGCGAGCGTCGCTGGGCGCCCGAGTTGCTGGCGGCGACATCGCTCGACGAAAAACAGATGCCGTCGCTGGTCGAGGGCACGGCCAAGGCCGGCGCCTTGCGCGCCGAGCTCGCGTCCAAATGGGGCATCGCGCCGGGCATTCCGGTCGCCGGCGGCGCCGGCGACAACGCGGCCTCGGCCTGCGGCATGGGCACGGTCGGCGCCGGCCATGCTTTCGTGTCGCTCGGCACGTCGGGCGTGCTGTTTGCGGCCAATGCTTCCTATCTGCCCAATCCGGAAAGCGCGGTGCACACCTTCTGCCATGCGCTGCCCAACACCTGGCACCAGATGGGCGTGATCCTGTCGGCCACCGATTCGCTCAACTGGCTTTCGGAAATCACCGGCAAGAGCGCCGGCGACCTGACCGGCGAGCTTGGCGACACGCTCAAGGCGCCGACCGGAGTCACCTTCCTGCCTTACCTCTCCGGCGAGCGGACGCCGCATAATGATTCCGCCATTCGCGGCTCGTTCACGGGGCTTGCGCATCAATCGAGCCGGGCCGTGCTGACGCAGGCGGTGCTGGAAGGCATCGCCTTCGCCTTCCGCGACAGCCTCGAAGCGCTGAAGACGGCCGGCACGACATTGAGCCGGGTCACCGCGATCGGCGGCGGCTCACGCTCGCGCTACTGGCTGAAGGCGATCGCCACCGCGCTGCAGGTGCCGGTCGACATCCCGGCCGACGGCGATTTCGGCGCGGCGTTTGGCGCGGCAAGGCTTGGGCTGATCGCCGCGACCGGCGCCGATCCGCTCGGCGTGTGCACGGCGCCGGCGACGGACGCGACGGTTGAGCCGGATGGTGGGCTGGGTGGGGCTTTCGCGGATGCCTATCAGAGGTATCGGGCGCTTTACCCGGCGATAAGGGCTGTGACCGCGTGAGTGGAAGCGAGGCACCTCGTAGTCGCATGAGCGGGCGCGAGGCCCCCCTCTCTGCCCTGCCGGGCATCTCCCCCTCAAGGGGGGAGATTGACAGTTGGGGTGCCTCGCTCATTCCTACGACGCTGGCGATTGGCGAAAGCCGGAGCGACAGCCGATCTCCCCCCCTGAGGGGGAGATGGCCGGCAGGCCAGAGAGGGGGGCCTCGCACCCCACCTCCCCAGCTAGCCTCACTGCGCCGGCACCTTGTCCAAAAAGCCGGTGACGCTCTTCAGGCGGCCTTCCTCGATGACGCCGATGTCGGTGCCTTCGATGACCGACTCCGTGCCTTCGGGCCCAAGATTCCACGAGAAGCGGATCTTGTCGCCAAAACCGTCTGGCTCACCCTTCAGCGAGAAGCGGAATCCGGCGAAGCGCTGCTGCACGCCGTCGATCAGCGCCGCGACGCCGTCATGGCCGTCGCCCTGCATGACCGGGTCGCGATAGCTGACGTCGCTGGTGAAGGCAGCTTCGAGCAACGCCTTGCGGCGGGCCGCATCGCCCTCGTTCCAGGCGGCGATGTAGTTGCGGGCGATCGTGTTGAGGTCGGTCATTGTGATGCTCCTTCGTTGGATCGTTTCGACATGACCTTTTTGGCGCCCCACAGAAGCGAAACCAATTACGCCTGAGGTAATCGGGCGAATGCACCCGGAGAGGAAGGAAACCATGAGCAGCGGATTTTTCGGCGACATCAAGAACATCAAATATGAGGGACCGGATTCGACCAATCCGCTGGCCTATCGTTTCTACAATCCGGACGAGGTGGTGGCCGGCAAGCGTCTGGAAGACCATCTGCGCTTCGCCGTCGCCTACTGGCATTCCTTTGCATGGCCGGGCGGCGACCCGTTCGGCGGCCAGACGTTCGACCGGCCCTGGTTCGCCAAGCCGGGCGGGATCGACACGATGGAGCTGGCCAAGCTCAAGGCCGACGTCGCCTTCGAGATGTTCTCGCTGCTCGGCGCGCCCTATTTCTGCTTCCACGACGCCGATGTGCGCCCGGAAGGCAAGGATTTCTCCGAGAGCGCGGCGCGCCTCGACGAGATCACCGACTATTTCGCCGACAAGATGAAAAAGACCGGCGTCAAGCTGCTCTGGGGAACGGCGAACCTGTTCTCGCACCGCCGTTTCATGTCGGGCGCCGCCACCAATCCCGATCCGGACGTGTTCGCCTATGCGGCGGCGACGGTGAAGAAATGCATCGACGTCACCAAGAAGCTGAAGGGCGAGAACTACGTGCTGTGGGGCGGACGCGAGGGCTATGAGACCTTGCTCAACACCGACCTTGCCCGCGAGCAGGAACAGGCCGGCCGCTTCCTCAACCTCGTCGTGGACTACAAGCACAAGATCGGCTTCAAGGGCACGATCCTGATCGAGCCGAAGCCGCAGGAGCCCACAAAACACCAGTACGACTACGACGTCGCGACCGTCTACGGCTTCCTGAAGCGCTTCGGGCTGGAGAAGGAGGTCAAGCTCAACATCGAGCAGGGCCACGCGATCCTCGCCGGCCATTCCTTCGAGCACGAACTGGCTCTGGCCAACGCGTTGGGCGTCTTCGGCTCTATCGACATGAACCGCAACGACTACCAGTCGGGCTGGGATACCGACCAGTTCCCCAACAATGTGCCGGAAATGGCCCTGGCCTATTACCAGGTGCTGCAGGGCGGCGGCTTCAAGACCGGCGGCACCAATTTCGACGCCAAGCTCCGGCGCCAGTCGCTCGATCCGGACGATCTCCTGATCGGCCATATCGGCGGCATGGATGCCTGCGCGCGCGGCCTGAAGGCGGCGGCGAAGATGATCGAGGACAAGGCGCTGTCCGGCCCGCTCGCCGAACGCTATGCCGGCTGGAACACCGCCGAAGGCAAGGCGATGCTTTCGGGCAAGCGTACGCTGGAGGAGATCGCCGAACGCGTGGTGAAGAAGAAGATCGAGCCGCAGCCGCGCTCCGGCCGGCAGGAGCTGCTCGAGAACATCGTCAACAGGTATGTCTAAAGAACGGCAGGCTGCCTCGCGCCCGAGCAATCGGGACGCGGGGCAGGCCGGAAATTGCATTCGCGTGGGCTGAATCGCGCGACAAAACTTTGCCCCGCGCTGCCCCTCAATCACCTCGTTCTTGCCTTCAAACAGCCGTCACGGATCTCGTATAAACGTGGCTCCTGTGGCGGGTGAAGAAGAAGGAGGCGAACCGATATGCAGCACGAACGCGAAATCGACGCCCTGCTCTCGTCCGGCGAAACCGGATCGATCATCGACCGGCTGATGGCATTGCCGCGGCCGACTGACGACGTGAAGACCGAATGGGATCGCGCCGTCAGCAACCGCTTTGAAATCCGTCTGGCGCAGCAGATGCGCTCGCAGATGGACAGCGCCGGCGAGCGCAAGAGCGCCGCCTGAGCGGCAGACCGCCGCTTAAGCGAGCGGCAAGCCGCCGCCTTAGCCCTACCCTCGGCGAAGCCGTACCGGCGCCTCGCCGAAAGCTCTTGAAAATGCCCTGGAAAATGCTGCGGCGGACGAGAAGCCTGTCCGTCCGGCAATATCGGCCATGGCAATGCGCGTGTCGACCACCAGGCGGCGGGCGGCGCCGAGGCGCAGCCTCAGATAATAGGCGCCGGGCGTCTCGCCGATCGACTTGCGGAAGATGCTTTCCAGCGTCCTTGCCGTCACGCCGGCGCGCTTGGCCACGGCGTCGATGGTGAGCGGCTGGTCGACATGCGCTTCCATCAGCCGGATCGCCTGGGCAAGCCTGGGGTCGTAGCCGTCGAGCCGGCCGAGCGAGACCAACGGCTGCGCGTCGGTCGCGGCACGCGCCTGATCGTAGATGAACACGCTCGCCACATCGAGCGCAGCGGCCATGCCGAGCCTTGTGCGGACCAGATGCAGCATCAGGTCGAAGGTCGGCGAGGCGCCGCCGGAAGTGAACACCGGCCCGTCGATGACATAGCGGTCCGGCCGCACGTCGACGCCCGGGAACGCGGCGGAGAAATCCTCCATGTCTTCCCAATGGGTGGTAGCGCTGCGGCCTTCGAGCAGCCCGGCGCGCGCCACCAGCCAGGTGCCGGCCTCGACGCCGCCGCAGGCGCGCGCGCCGCGTGCCGCGCGGCGCAGGCCGGCAAGCAGGGCCGAGGTGGCGTAGTTCTGCGTGCCGAAACCGGCGACGACGACCAGCATGTCGGTCGGCTCGGCGGCGTCGAAGCGGCCGCTGACGGCCACTGGCAGGCCGCAGGTGGTGACCGGCGCCTCGCCGGTGACCGAGACCAGCTTGAAATCGAACAGCGTCTCGCCCGAAATGCGGTTTGCGGCTCGCAGCGGATCGACCGCCGAAGCCACGCACATGATCGACGAGCCGGAGAACACAAGGAACGTCACCTTGAGCGTCTCTCGCTCGGACCGAAAGATGGTCGGCTTTTCGCTTTTGATCATGAGAGCTTCGTAAAACGCAAAACAGTTTCCGGCAAGTCGGTCATTCTGTGCCCATCCCGTGCGTAGCCCAACAGGCTTCCGCTTTGGCGGCACGCATGGCCGATCGACCCTGGGAGGATAGACGATGCCGCTTGCGATGAACCGTGAGGTTTTCATTACCTGTGCCGTGACCGGCTCCGGCGGCACGCAGGACCGCAGCCCGCATGTGCCGCGCTCGCCCAAGCAGATCGCCGATTCGGCGATCGACGCCGCCAAGGCGGGCGCCGCGATCGTCCACTGCCATGTGCGCGACCCCGAGACCGGCAAGCCTAGGCGCGACGTGCATCTCTACCGCGAAGTGACCGGGCGCATCCGAGAGGCCAATGTCGATGTGGTGCTGAACCTCACCGCCGGCATGGGCGGCGACATGGTATTCGGCTCGCCCGAAGCGCCGCTGCCGCTCAACGAGAAGGGCACCGACATGGGCGGCGCCACCAACCGCATGGAGCATGTGCGCCAGTGCTTGCCGGAGATCTGCACGCTGGATTGCGGCACGATGAACTTCGCCGAGGCCGACTATGTGATGACCAACACGCCCGGCATGCTGCGCGCGATGGGCGGCATGATGACGGCGCTGGGCGTCAAGCCCGAGATCGAGGCCTTCGACACCGGGCATCTGTGGTTCGCCAAGCAGCTGGTCGAGGAGAAGGTGCTCAACCCGGATGCGCTGGTGCAGCTCTGCATGGGCGTGCCATGGGGCGCGCCGGACGACCTCAACACCTTCATGGCGATGGTCAACAACGTGCCCTCGACCTGGAACTGGTCGGCCTTCTCGATCGGCCGAAACCAGATGGCCTATGCCGCGGCGGCGGTGCTTGCCGGCGGCAATGTCCGCGTCGGCCTGGAAGACAATCTCTGGCTCGACAAGGGCGTGCTGGCCACAAACGCGCAGCTCGTGGAGCGCGCCGCCAGCATCGTTACCAATCTCGGCGCCCGTATCCTCGGACCGGAGGAAGTGCGCAAGAAGCTCAACCTGACCAAGCGGGCGCCCCTAGCCGCAGCGGCGTAAGGCGGGCGTTGATCATGGCTGATACCGTCAAATTCACCGCGATGAAGGACGGCGACAGGGAAGACTACGAATTCCTGACCGCCCATGAGATCGACTACGCCGCCAAGACCGGCGACCGGCTGCTCGATGCGCTGGTGCAGCTCGACGAGGGACTTTCCGGCTACAAGATCACCCGGCTCGGCCATTCGCTGCAGGCGGCGACGCGTGCCTGGCAGGATGGCGCCGACACCGACTGGATCGTCTCGGCGCTGCTGCACGACATCGGCGACATCTATGCGCCCTACAACCACGACGAATATGCGGCTGCGATCCTAAAACCCTTCGTGCGCGAGCAATGCACCTGGGTGGTGGAAAAGCACGGCGATTTCCAGCGGCTCTATTACGCGCATCATCTGGGCGGCAACCGGCATGCCCGCGACCGCTTCGCCGGCCATGCCTATTTCGACGACTGCGACCAGTTCTGCGAGCGCTGGGACCAGTCGAGCTTCGACCCCGACTATGAGGCGCTGCCGATCGAGTTCTTCCGACCCTTCGTGCTCGAAGTGTTTGCCCGCAAGGCCTACGACCCGGCGGTGATCCGCGCCGGCGAGCGTGTGGCCCTTACCGACCCCGATACAGCCAAGACAAGAACCGGAGCCTGACTATGAGCATCATCAACAAGGCGGCCGCCATCGGCGGCGGCGTCATCGGCGCCGGCTGGGTGGCGCGGCTGCTCTTGAACGGCATCGACGTGTCGATCTTCGATCCGGATCCGGAAGCGTCGCGCAAGGTCGGCGAGGTGATGAAGGGCGCGCGCCGCGCCTACAAGCAGATGCTGCCCGACGGCCTGCCCAAGGAAGGCAAGCTCACCTTCGCCAAGACCATCGCCGAAGCGGTGGCCGACGCCGATTTCATCCAGGAGAGCGTGCCCGAGCGCCTCGACCTCAAGCACAAGGTGTTGGCCGAGATCGACGCGCATGCGCCGGCCAATGCCATTGTCGGCTCGTCGACCTCCGGCATCAAGCCGACCGACATGCAGGTGGCGATGAAGAAGCATCCGGAGCGGCTGGTCGTCGGCCATCCGTTCAATCCGGTCTATCTTCTGCCGCTGGTCGAGATCGTCGGCGGCGAGCAGACCTTCCCCGAGGCGATCGAAGTCGCCAAGGAGCTCTATGCCTCGATCGGCATGAAGCCGGTGGTGGTGCGCAAGGAGATCGAGGCCTTCGTCGGCGACCGCCTGCTCGAAGCCGCATGGCGCGAGGCACTGTGGCTGGTCAAGGACGGCATCTGCACCGTCGAGGAACTCGACGACATCATGCGCTATTCCTTCGGCCTGCGCTGGGCGCAGATGGGCATGTTCCAGGTCTACCGCGTTGCCGGCGGCGAGGCCGGCATGCGCCACTTCATGGCGCAGTTCGGCCCCTGCCTGAAATGGCCCTGGACCAAGCTGATGGACGTGCCGGAATTCAACGACGAGCTGGTCGACCTGATCGCCACCCAGTCGGACGAGCAGGCGCATGGCCTGTCGATCCGCGAGCTGGAGAAGATCCGCGACGACAATCTGGTCGCGATCATGGACGCGCTGTCGAAGCAGAACAAGGGCAAGGGCTGGGGCGCCGGCGCGCTGCACAAGGACTATACCAGGCAGCTCGCCAAGCTGGCGGCGAAGAAGACTCCAGCCAAGATTGCCGCAAAGGCCAAGGCGACAGAGCCGGCGAAGAAGGCAGCCAAGCCGGCGAAGAAGGCCGCGAAGCCGGCGAAGGCGGTGAAGACCGAAAAGCCGAAGAAGAAGAGCAGCAAGAAGAAGGGCTGAGGCGATGCAGTTCGGTCTTTCGGAAGAACAGAAGCTCATCGTCGAGACGACGCGCGCCTTCGTCGAGAACGAGCTTTACCCGCATGAGCGCGAGGTGGAGCGCACCGGCGTGCTGCGCCGCGAGCTGATCGACGAATTGAAGGCGAAGGCGATCGAGGCCGGCCTCTATGCCGCCAACATGCCCGCCGATGTCGGCGGCGCCGGGCTCGATACGGTGAGCTGGCTGCTCTACGAGAAGGAGCTCGGCCGCGCCAACTACGCGCTGCACTGGACCTGCGTGGCGCGTCCCTCCAACATCCTGCTCGCCGGCACGCCGGAGCAGCGCGAGAAATACCTCTTCCCCTGCATCCGCGGCGAGAAGTGGGACTGCCTGGCGATGACCGAACCCGGCGCCGGCTCCGACCTGCGCGGCATGAAGGCAACCGCCGTGCAGGACGGCTCGGACTGGGTGCTCAACGGCACCAAGCACTTCATCAGCCACGCC
The DNA here is from genome assembly GCF_003997405.1 of Mesorhizobium sp. M2A.F.Ca.ET.042.01.1.1. NCBI lineage: Bacteria > Pseudomonadati > Pseudomonadota > Alphaproteobacteria > Hyphomicrobiales > Phyllobacteriaceae > Mesorhizobium > Mesorhizobium sp. M2A.F.Ca.ET.042.01.1.1. The sequence continues at coordinate 34,824 of NZ_RZRX01000016.1, read as the reverse complement.
GATCTCGCCGATTTCGCGATTTGTTTCATGGCCTCCGGCGAGGAAGAGACCCCGCGCGGCAAGCGCAAGAAGATCACCGCCTTCTTCGTCGACAAGGGCACCAAGGGTTTCACGGTGCGCGACGGCTACCGCAACGTTTCGCATCGCGGCTACACCAACTCGATTCTCGAATTCGACGACTGCCGGCTGCCGGCTTCCCAGGTGCTCGGCGAAGTGCACAAGGGCTTCGACGTCGCCAACTCCTGGCTTGGCGCCACGCGCCTGCAGGTCGGCGCCACCTGTCTCGGCCGCGCCGAGCGGGCGCTTTCGCATGCCATCGAATATGCCGCGCAGCGCCAGCAGTTCGGCCAGCAGATCGGCAAGTTCCAGGGCGTGTCCTTCAAGCTCGCTGACATGGCGACGGAACTGAAGGCCGCCGATCTGATGGTCTTCGAAGCCGGCTGGAAGTACGATCAGGGCACCGTCACCGACCAGGACATGGCGATGGCCAAGCTCAAGGCCACCGAGATGTTGGCTTACGTCGCCGACGAAGCCATCCAGATCCATGGCGGCATGGGGCTGATGGACGACCTGCCGCTGGAGCGCATCTGGCGCGACGCCCGCGTCGAGCGCATCTGGGAAGGCACGTCGGAGATTCAGCGACATATTATTTCGCGGGCGCTGCTGCGTCCGTTCGGAGCTTAGAGCATGATGCGCCAAAGCCGAGATCCGGCTTTGGACGGGAACATGCTCAAACGAAAAGATGACCATGCATAAACTCGAACGTCTCCTGCGCCCCAAATCGATCGCCGTGTTCGGCGGGGCGCAGGCCGCCGCCGTCGTGGCGCAATCGATCAAGATGGGCTTTGCCGGCGAAATCTGGCCGGTGCATCCGACCAAGGACGAGGTCGCCGGCCGCAAGGCCTACCGCTCCGTCGCCGACCTGCCTGGCGCGCCGGACGCCGCCTTTGTCGGCGTCAACCGGCATCTCACCATCGAGGTGATCAAGGCACTGGCCGAGCGCGGCGCCGGCGGCGCCGTCTGCTTTGCCGCCGGCTTCCTGGAGACAGAGGCCTATGACGAGGATGGCGAACGGCTGCAGGCCGAGCTCGTCACTGCTGCCGGCCAGATGCCGATCATCGGGCCGAACTGCTACGGCCTGATCAACTATGCCGACGGCGCGCTGCTGTGGCCCGACCAGCATGGCGGCATCCGCCTGGCCGAAGGCGGGAAGGGCGTGGCCATCATCACCCAGTCGTCCAACATCGCCATCAACATGACGATGCAGAAGCGCGGCCTGCCGATCGCTTTCCTGATGACGGCCGGCAACCAGGCGCAGACCGGCCTTTCGGAAATGGCGCTCGGCCTCATCGAGGATGAGCGCGTCACCGCGCTCGGCCTGCATATCGAGGCCTTCGATTCGGTGGCCGGCTTTGAGAAGCTCGCCGCCCGCGCCCGCGAGCTGAAGAAGCCGATCATCGCCATGAAGGTCGGGCGCTCGGAGCAGGCAAGGCAGGCGACAGTGTCGCACACCGCCTCGCTCGCCGGCTCGGACGCCGCTTCCGGCGCCTTCCTGAAGCGGCTCGGCATCGCGCGCGTCGATTCCATCCCCGCCTTCATCGAGGCGCTGAAGCTCCTCCACATCACCGGACCGTTGCCCGGCTACAAGCTGTCCTCGATGAGCTGCTCGGGCGGCGAAGCCTCCGTCATGGCCGACAGCGCCGAGGGGCGCTGGGTGCATTTCCCGGCCCTGACGGCCGAGCATCGCGCGCATGTCAAATCGACGCTCGGCCCGCTGGTCGCGGTCGCCAACCCGCTCGACTATCACACCTTCATCTGGAACAACGAGCCGGCGATGACCGCCACCTTTACCGCCATGGTGTCGGGCGGCTTCGACCTAAACATGCTGGTGCTCGACTTCCCGCGCCCGGACCGCTGCTCGGACGTCGACTGGTGGACGACACTGCGCGCCTTCGAGGCGGCGCTGAAGACCAACAAGGCGCAGGGCGCGATCGTCTCCTCGCTGCCGGAGAACCTGCCGGAGGAATACACCGCAGGCCTGATGGCGCGGGGCATGGTGCCGTTGTTCGGCATTTCCGAAGCCATGGATGCCGCCCAGGCTGCCGCTTTCATCGGCTGGGCCTGGCGCGAGCCGCAGGCGCAGCCGGTCGACACCACGGCGGCAGGCGCGTCCGAAGCCAAGCGCGTGACACCGGACGAGGCGGAAGCCAAGGAAAGGCTGATCAAGGCCGGACTGCCGGTGCCGAAGGGCGAGCGCGCCTCGAATGCGGTCGAGGCGGTGATCTCGTCCATGACGCTCGGCTTCCCAGTCGCTCTCAAGGCGCTCGGCGTGACGCACAAGTCGGAAGTCGGCGCCGTCAGGCTGAACCTCAAGGATGCCGAGTCCGTCAGCGCCGCCGCGCATGATCTTCTACCGCTCGGCACCGGGCTCTATGCCGAGCGCATGGTGCGCGACGGCGTCGCCGAGCTGATCGTCGGCTTCACCCGCGACCCGATGTTCGGCGTGGTGATGACGCTGGGCACCGGCGGCGTGCTGGTGGAGCTTTTGCGCGACAGCGTGACGCTGATGCTGCCGGCAACGCGCGACGACATCGAGGCGGCATTGCGTGGGCTGAAGCTCTATCCGCTGCTCGAAGGCTATCGCGGCCGGCCGAAGGCCGACGTCAACGCCGCCATCAACGCCATCGCCGGCATTGCCGACTTCGTGCAGAAGAACGAAGGCGAGATCGAAGAACTGGACATCAACCCGCTCATCGTCTGCGCCGAAGGCAAGGGCGCCTGGATCGCGGACGCCCTGCTCGTGCTTGGAGAAAAGAAGAATGGCTGACGTCATCACCACCCGCCGCGAAGGCGCGATCCTCGAGGTCACGCTCGACCGGCCGAAGGCCAACGCCATCGACCTCAAGACGTCGCGGCTGATGGGCGAGACCTTCAAGGCGTTCCGCGACGATCCGGAGCTGCGCGTCGCCATCGTCAAGACGGCCGGCGACAAGTTCTTCAGCGCCGGCTGGGACCTGAAGGCGGCGGCAGCCGGCGATGCGGTCGACGGCGACTATGGCGTCGGCGGCTTCGCCGGGCTGCAGGAGCTGCGCGACCTCAACAAGCCGGTGATCGCCTGCGTCAACGGCATGGCGGTGGGCGGCGGCTTCGAGCTGGCGCTGTCCTGCGACCTCATCTACGCCTCGGACCATTCCTCCTTCGCGTTGCCCGAGATCCGCGCCGGCACGCTCGCGGATGCCGCGACCATCAAGCTGCCGAAGCGCATCCCCTACCACATCGCCATGGACCTCCTGTTCACCGGCCGCTGGATGGATGTCGCCGAGGCGCATCGCTGGGGCCTGGTCAACGAGGTCCTGCCCAAGGACAAGCTCGAGGAGCGCGTCTGGGAGATCGCAAGGTTGCTCGCCAGCGGCCCGCCGCTGGTCTTCGCCTCGATCAAGGAGACGACGCGGGTGGCCGAGGCGCTGACCTTCCAGGACGCGATGAACAAGGTGACGAGGAGGCAACTGCCGACGGTCGACAAGCTCTATGGGTCCGAGGACAATATGGAGGGGTTCCGGGCGTTCGCTGAAAAGCGCGAACCGGTGTGGAAGGGGAAGTGACTTTACGGAGATGACGGCGCCGGGCCCCCCTCTCTGCCCTGCCGGGCATCTCCCCCTCAAGGGGGGAGATTGGCAGTTTCGGGCTCAGCGCCCCTCTTGCGACGCAGGAGATTGGCGAAAGCCTTCGCGATATCTGATCTCCCCCCTTGAGGGGGAGATGTCCGGCAGGACAGAGAGGGGGGCCTGGGCGCCGTCAGCTAAAGTTGGTCGTCTCACATGACCGACTACAGAACCCTCATCGACGCGGAAACGTGGGCCTTCATCGAGAAGACCAACTCCTATTATCCGCCTGATACGATCGACTACACGATCGAAGAGCAGCGCGCGATCTACGACCGGATGTGCCGGGAGTTCTTTGCCGGCTATCCGCAAGGCGTGACGGCGGAGACGCTTGCCGTTGCCGCACCAACCAACAGCATCTCGATCCGCATCTACCGCAACGCCGTTCCGAACGGAGCCGCGATGGTGCTCTATATCCATGGCGGCGGCTTCATCCTTGGCGGGCTGGACAGCCATGACGATGTCTGCGCAGAGCTTTGCGCCCGCACCGGCTTCGAGGTGGTCTCGCTCGACTACCGGCTGGCGCCGGAGCATCTGCACCCGGCGGCCTTCGACGACGCCATGGATGCCTTCGAATGGGCCGCCAAGACCTATGACTGCCCAGTCCTGCTCTGCGGCGACAGCGCCGGCGGCAATCTCTGCGCGGCGGTTGCGCATGCGACGCGCGGCCATGCCAAGAAGCCGGCCGGCCAGGTGCTGATCTATCCCGGCCTCGGCGGCGACCACTCGAAGGGCTCTTACGTTACGCATGCCGAGGCGCCGATGCTGACCGTGCGCGACCTCGACTTCTACAGGCATGTCCGCACCGGCGGCGTCGACATGACCGGCGACATCACGCTCTACCCGCTCGCCGACGCCGATTTCACCAACCTGCCGCCGACCGTGTTGATCACCGCCCAATGCGATCCGCTGTCGTCCGACGGCGAAGCCTATCGCGACCGCGTCATCGCGGCCGGCGGACGCGCCACCTGGTTCGAGGAGCCCGGCCTTGTGCACGGATACCTCAGGGCCCGGCACATGGTGGGCCGGGCGCGGACCAGCTTCACCCGCATCGTCGAGGCCGTTTCGGCGCTCGGGCGCGGCGACTGGATCTGGTGACATCCGAGAGCGCTTTCCGCTCCGCTATCCTGACATGAACCTTTCCCCGCCGGCCGGCGACTGACGGCCAGGCGCCGCGATGATGCGGCCCGGAAAGGAAAGCCGCCATGACAAGAAACCCAGAGACTTCGCGGTCTCCGGGAACAACGGGAGTCCGGCGCGATCACCGCCTTCGGGATGGGGTCGACGCGCTAGGCTTCCGGCTGATTCCGTTGACCCTGCCCGGCAGCCGGCGTATCGTCGCAAAGAGGAAAACAGACAATTCGATCGGGGAAGAACGTGCCGCGATGCCGCGCCTTGCCCTGGTTGGCGCGGTAGAGGCGGACGCCTCTCCCAGCGGCTTCGGGGGGAGTTCAATGTCTGGCGTTCGCGGCTCGTTCCTGCGTTCTCACGGCGCCCGTTTGCGCCGTGCAATCGCGACAAGCAACGGAATTCTCGCTTTGGCGCTGGCCGCCGGCCTTTGGCTCAGCGGCGCTGCGAATGCCCAGGAAACCCAGATCATCTACCCGGGATCGATGGCGGTCACCGGTTTTCCGGGCACCATCATTCCGGATTTCGATCAGGGCCTGCCGCCCGGCGTCGACCCGGTCGACGAGACCTTCATCGACACATCGCGTGCATCCTTGCGCGTTTTCGACGTTACGCATCTCGGCGGGCCCGCCTCCGGCCAGCTTGTCTTCACGCCTCCGCCCTTCGAGGTGACGGCCGGGCAGATCGGCGAGGTGTTCGGCCTCGCCTATGACGACGGCGTGCGCGACGGCGTGCCGTCGGGCGTTCCCAACCTCTATGCGGCCGCGACCTCGCTGCACGGCATCGAGATCGTCACGCCGGACGACGACCATGACGGCAGGCCGGAACGGCAGCGCCGCGGCGCCGCGGGTGCGATCTTCATGGATGGCCAGTTCGGCACCGAAAATGGCGGCGGCCCGGGCACGATCTGGAAGATCGACGGCATCACGGGTGCTGTCTCGAAATTCGCCGACATCGACACCAACAGCGGCCCCGGCATCGGCAACCTCGCCTTCGATCCGACCCATCGCGAGTTCTTCGCTTCGGATCTCGACACGGGGCTAATTCACCGCATCGATATCGAGGGCAATCTGATCGACAGCTTCGACCATGGCGTCGCCGGGCGCCCGGCGCATGGGCTCGCGCCGGTCGCCGATGACGGCGCTCCAATGGACATCCAGGCTGCCGCTTTCAATAGCGAAGACCCCGCGACCTGGGGCTACACGCAGGATGCGCGCCGGGTCTGGGCCGTCGCCTATCATGGCAGCCGGCTCTACTATTCCGTCGGCGAGAAGGCCGAAATCTGGTCGGTCGGCATTGCGAGCGACGGAAGCTTCGCCGGCGATCCGCGCTGGGAGCTGACGGTCAAGGCGGACCAGGACTATGCCGTCACCGACATCGCCTTCGACAACAAGGGCTTCATGTATCTCGCCCAGCGCGGCCCTGTGGAGAACCGCTACGATTACAGCCGCTTCGCCTCCTCCGGCAAAGGCGAGCTGATCCGCTACTGGCGCGCGGACCCGGATGATCCGGCGACGGAATCGGCCTGGGTCGAGGTTCCAGAGGAATATGCGGTCGGCTTCCCGCAGGGCAATCGCCAGTCGGCCGGCGGCGTCGACCTGCAATATCGCTATGACGCCGAGGGCAATCTCGACACGTCCGTCTGCACCGACACGGTCGTCAACACCGGCGACAAATTGCGCGACAATCCCGAGCTTGCCGAGCGGCTCGCCGCCGGCGGACCGCTTGCCGTGCATGGCGTGCAGCTGACGCCGAGCGCGCTGGCCAAGCCGGCCAACGTGCCGCCCTTCGGCTCATGGTTCGTCGATTTCGACGGCTATTTCGAAGACCCGGACGTGCAAGGCCATGTCGGCGACGTCAGGGTCTGGCGTCCCTGCGAGGGCCGCGCCGGCTATTATGAGGAAATCCCGGGCGGCTATCTGCCTCCGTTCTACCCGCCCGACTTCCCGCCGCCCGGCAACCTGCCGCCCTGCGTCGATGTCGAGGACGTGCATTACTACTGCACGCCGCGCGCGCTGCGGGCCGAACTCACGCTCCATGACCATGGCGGCTTCGGCGGCGATTCGATCAAGGCGCAGTCCAGGACGCCCGGCGTCGGGGTGACGACCCCCATGTCGCATGTCCCGGGCAAGCCCTACACGGTCGACATCACCGGCCATGATCCGGGCGATACCGTCAATGTCGGGCTCTGCTTCTACCGCAAGTCCGACCAGGACAAGGGTGGCTACTACCCTTGCTGCAAGATGACGCTGCCGCTCAGAACGCCAGCCGTCGACTGCGAAGCGCCGAGGAGGGAAAGATGAGCGATCTCGCCCATTCCCACTTCGCCTCGCGCAAAACCGTCATGGAGACGATCATGAAACCCCTGTCATATGCCAGGCGCGGCGCGCGCTGGCTGATGGCGGCCGGTATCGCGGTCGCCATGATGCCGGCCTTGCCGGCGCTCGCCCAGGACCAGGCTCCGGCCACGACCAATCAGGCAGCCAATCCGGCGTCACGCGGCATCAATGCGGAACTTGCGCGGATCGTGCCGTTCTTCACCAAGAAGGGCGGCCAGAGAAGCTGCGATACGGTCGAATATGTCCTGAGCTTCGGCATCCATGGCGACCCGCAGGACTTCGACCGGCCAAGCGTGGCTGCCTTGCTCAAAGCGACAAGGCTCGATTTCAGCGACCAACTGCCGCACGGCCTGCAGATCGTCAGCGTCGATGTCGCTGGCGACGGCACCAGCGCCTCCGGGGGACCGCTGCCGGCCGCCTCAATCAGCGCATCGACCGGTCCGAACGACACGGCGGGCGTTTCCAACTTCCGCATCAGCGCTGCCAACCTCGATGGCGTCGGCGCCGCCAACGAACGCGTCATCACCTTCCGCATCACCGCCAAGATAGACCACGCGGCCTTTCCCGCGCCGGCGACCGTCGACAACCAGGGAGAGATCAAAGTCTCGCTGCGGGGCGGACCGGCAACGACCATCCTCTCGCAGGATCCGGACAAGCCTGACGACGGCGATTTCCTCACTGGCGTGAAAACTTCGATCAGGATCGACCTGACCAAATGTAACCCGCCGCCTCCGCCTCCCGGCAAGGAATGCTTCAAGGTCGAGCACGGCACGGTCGACTGCGTGCCCGGCGGCGGCGCCTTCGTCTACCACATGCCGGTCGGACCCGAGATGGGCGGCAAATGGGTGCAGGTGTCGACGACCACTCCCGGCATCACCATCGTTCCCGACATGCAGAAGGTGCCGGTCGGCGGCGGCGTGCTGAACTGGAAGATCATCGGCGCCTCGCCCGGCGAGGCCATCCACCTCATCGTCACCGGCATCGAGACCTATGCCGGGCCGAAGGAGGGCTGGGGGCTCTGCTGCACGCAGGTCATCGACATCGTCATCCCGCGTGATCTGAGATGCCCGCCGAAGGACAAGGAGCCGGACCTCAAGGTCGAGAAACATGCCGACGTGCCGCGCTGCACGATGGCCGGCGGCTGCGACTTCACCATCACCGTCACCAATGTCGGCGACGCGCCCTATAACGGCAAGATCGTGCTCGACGAGGTGACGTTACCGGCAGGCTCGGTGCTGACTTCCGGGCCGGATGCGCCCTGGGTCTGCGTGCCCGGCACGACGCCGATGACCTGCACCTATCCGGCAACGACGCTCAACCCCGGCACCTCGGTCAACCTCAAGCTCGGCTTCAAGCCGGCTGGCGGCTGGCAGGGCGGCGCGTTGCGCAACTGCGCCGCCTATGACTACCAGGCCAGCGGCAAGCCGCTGTTCGGCAGCCAACAGAACGACCGCGGCTGCGCTTCGATCCCGATCTGCCGCCGTGGCGATCGCGATCCGCAGTGCAATCCGCCGGTCGAGAAGAAGGTCGACCTGATCCTGAAGAAGCGCGCCCGCACCCCGGTCTGCACGCCGGACGGCGTCTGCACTTTCGTGATCGACATCATCAACAACGGCACCGGCACCTATAACGGGCCGCTGACGGTGATCGACACCTATCCGGGCGGCGCGCCGACCTCGTCGACCTTCGGGCCGAGCCCGCCATGGGCTTGCGGACCGAACGGGCCTGAACAGTTCCGCTGCGACAATGCCGGTATCGCGCTGCCTCCGGGCGCCTCGACGCCGATCGTCGTCAAGGCGGTGATGCCGGCAAACTACCGGCCGGACACGGTGGAGAACTGCGCCGAGGTGAAAGGCATTCCCGGCGAGGTCGACCTCGCCAATAACAGGGCCTGCGCGACCGAGCGCATCCGCCCTCCGAATGGCGGCCAGCCCGGCCTGGGCATCACCAAGACCTGCGGCGGTTCGCTGGCCGGTGCCGCGGCTGTTTCCTGCCGCATCACCGTCAGCAATGCCGGCACCGCGGCGCCCACCGGTCCGGTGCGGGTGAACGACGCCGCCACGCTGGTGTCGGGCGGAGCGCCTGTCCAAATCCAGACCGTCACCCCTGACGGCGCGGAATGGACCTGCGGCCCGGTGCCTGCAAACACGCTGTCGTGCCAGATCCCCGGCGCCGTGATGACGCCCGGTACCAGCCGGCACTTCGACGTGACGGCGAGCGGCAATGGCGCGTTCGAGAACTGCGCGCGCGGCAGCTTCGGGCCGGCGCCGGGCGACGACATCGTCTACCCGATCGGCCAGGCTTGCGCGAAGGGCGGCGGCGCTTCCACCATCCGCGTCGAGAAGACCGGCGATGCCGAATGCCAGCCGGGACAACCCTGCTCGTTCGAGATCACCATCACGAATGACGGGCCGAACCCCTTCTCCGGTCCGGTCCGCATCGGCGACGCGGTCGGCGTGGAGGGTCTCGGCCGGCTGGAAGGCGTTCAGATCACCTCGATCGATCCGCCTTTCGGCTGCTCGCCGGAGCCGACGACGCTGCCGGCATCCTGCATCGCCAATCTGACGCTGGGCGCCGGCGAAAGCCACAGCCACCACGTCACCGTGATCCTTCCCGAGGATGGGCGTCTCGCCGCTCTGCAGGGTTCGGTCAGCGGACAGAACTGCGTCGGCGTGCTTCCTCCGAACACGCCGGTGCAAGGCGGCGGCGACGTGCTGTCGCGCGACTTGACCAACGTCCAGGACGATCGCGGCAAGGCTTATGCGTGCCATCCCTTCACCATCCGGCACGAGGTGAAGAACCAGTGCTTGTATGGACTGGTGATGAACTCGGCCGGCCGTTGCGTCTGCCCGGAGGGCACCACCTTCCGCAATGGCCAGTGTTCGGGCAGCGGGGGCACGTCCGGTGGAGGCACCAAGCTCCTGCCGCTGCCGCCTCCGCCGCGCTGCGTCCTGCTGCAGGGCCAGATCCGGACGGCGGACGGACGCTGCGTCTGCCCACGCGGTACCGATCTGGAGAACGGCAAATGCGTGCGGAGCGACATACCGGAAGAGCCGCAGTGCACGCTGCGTCCCGGCCAGTACCGCGACCAGGACGGCAACTGCGTGTGCCGCCGCGGCGAGCTGGTGAACGGCGTTTGCCAGGTCGTCCCGCCGAAATGCGCGATCCGTGGCGCAGTGCCGACATCGAACGGCTGCGCCTGTCCGGACGGGACGCATCTCGACCGCGCCGCCAAGGCTTGCGTACCTGACCGGCAGCCGCCTGCCCAGTGCCGCATCCGCGGCCAGTCCCGCAACGCCGATGGCGATTGCGTCTGCCCGAGCGGCACAGAGGTGCGTGACGGCGCCTGCCGGCCGGTCGTGTCGAAGCAGTGCCCGATCCGCGGCCAGCTGCGTGACGCCAACGGCAACTGCGCCTGCCCAGACGGCCTGGAGGTGCGGGGCAAGGCCTGCCAGCGGCCGAAGCCGATCCAGGAGCAGTGCACCATCCGCGGCCAGGTCCACAACAAGCGGGGCGACTGCGTCTGCCCGCGCGGGACCGAAATCCGCGACGGCGCGTGCCGCAAGCCGCGGGTGGAATGCGCGCCGGGTGCGGAGTTCATCGACGGACAGTGCCAGCCGGTCTTCACCCGGCGGCGCTGCCCGGCCGGCACCACCGGACTGTACCCGGACTGCACGCCGATCCGCAGGCGGCCAGGTATCGAGATCAATCCCGGCATCCTGCTTAACCCGAACGTGCTGCAGCAACTGGTGCCGCGACGCCAGCCGCGGCGGATCATTCAGGACCCGAGCGGCGCCAACAACCAGAACTTCAAGCCGTAATCCTGCGGCTGGAGACCAGACCCGCCGGAGCGATCCGGCGGGTTTTCTTTTCCACATCGAAGAAGGGCTCACGGCAGGCGGGCAAACCCGCCTTTGGAAAACGTGCTTCCCCTTGGCCGGATCATGGTCTAGGCAGTCGCCCTGACAGGCGCGACTGACGCGCGCAGCACTGCCAGGAGAGTTTGCGCCATGAGCAAGAAGACCCTGATCGCGCCTTCGGTGCTGGCATCGGATTTTTCCAAGCTGGGCGATGAGGTCGAGGCCGTCGCTGCGGCCGGCGCCGACTGGATTCATCTCGACGTGATGGACGGCCATTTCGTGCCCAACATCACCTTCGGCCCGCCGGTGATCAAGGCGATCCGCAACCGCACCAAGGCCTTTTTCGACTGCCATCTGATGATCGCGCCGGCCGATCCTTACCTGGCGGCTTTCGCCGAGGCCGGCTGCGACGGCATGACGGTGCATGCCGAAGCCGGGCCGCATCTCGACCGCTCGCTGCAGACCATCAGGAGCCTCGGCAAGAAAGCCGGCGTTTCGCTGAACCCGGCGACGCCGGAGACGGCGATCGAATATGTGCTCGACCGGCTCGACCTGATCCTGATCATGACCGTCAATCCGGGGTTCGGCGGGCAGGCCTTCATCCCGGCGATCGTCGACAAGGTGAGGCGGGTGAAGGCGCTGATCGGCAACCGGCCGATCCATATCGAGATCGACGGCGGCGTCTCGGCCGAGACGGCGCCGCTGGTGACTGCGGCCGGCGCCAATGTTCTGGTGGCTGGCGCCGCCGTCTTCAAGGGCGGCAGCGTCGGAGCCTATAGGGCAAACATTGAAGCAATTCGGACCGCTGCCGACAAGGCTGCCAGTTAATATACAACCGGCTAGCCTCTCGCGGAAGTTGCAGAGACAAGGCGCTCATTGAACGACTGTTCAGTATATATGGCGCCATGCAGGAATACCGGTTTCTTTGTCGAGATTCTACTTCACACATTCAATAGACCAGCCGCCTTGTCTTAAAGTCGAATATCATCATCTACCGCTTGAGCCCCCCTTGCCCGGCTGTATGATACATGTACGGGAAATTGCTTGACCGAGGGGCCCTGACAAAACTGGGCAAGCAATAGGAGTTCATTTGACACACGGAACTGCCGATCCGGGCGACGGCAAGGGCGCCAAGAGCACGCTGGCCAGTTCAGTGTACCAACAACTCCGCGACGATCTTTTGCGCGGCGCGCTGGAGGCCGAGAGCAAGCTGCGTGTCGAGTGGGTGGTTTCGCGCTACGGCGCGGGCGCGTCACCGGTGCGCGAGGCCCTCAACCGCCTTGCCGCCGAAGGCCTGCTCGGGCGGCATGACCAGCGCGGCTTCTTCCTCATGCCGGTCAGCGCCGCGGAACTGGAGGAACTGACGCGGACGCGCTGCTGGCTGGAAGAACGGGCGCTGCGCGAATCCATTGCGCACCGCACGGCCGAATGGGAAGAACAGCTGGTGCTGGCCCTCCACCGCCTGGCCCGCGCCGAGCGTCGCCTGCCGGAGGATCCCTCGACCAACGATCCGGAATGGGAGAAGCTGCATCGCGCCTTTCATCGGGCGCTGATCGCGGCTTGCCGCTCGCACTGGCTGATCGGCTTCTGCGAACAGCTTTCCGACCAGGCATCGCGCTACCGGCTGATCTCGCAAAACGGGCCGGGCATGGGCCGCGACGATCTCGGCGAACATCGCATCATCGCCGAGCGCGCGCTGGATGGCGACGCCGACGGCGCGGTCGAGGCGCTTTTCAACCACTACCGCCTCACTGCCGCGATGTGCATGGAACGCTTCGCCCAGGGCTATGATCCGAGGGCTGGCGTCGCCAAGGCGCGCCGCAGATAGCGACGGAAAACCGCCACGGTCTTTTTTGCTCCGGCGGCCAAATCTGCTATTCGCTCAGCGAGCGCGACGCATGTGCCATTCGGCGGCCGCGCCTGAGGAACCCTGCATGACCAACCATCTGTTCGACGCCTTCCGTTCCCGCATGCCGGCTCCAGACCGGCTGCTGATGGAGACGGATGACGGCCGTTCGATCAGCTATGGCGACATGCTGGCAAAGTCGGCGCAGCTGGCGCATGCGCTGGCGCAGGCGGGCGTCGAGCCGGGCGACCGCGTCGCGGTCCAGGTCGAGAAGAGCCCGGAAGCGGCGCTGCTCTATCTCGCATGTCTGCGCGTCGGTGCGGTCTTCCTGCCGCTCAACACAGCCTACACGCTGCCTGAGCTCGACTATTTCTTCCGCGACGCCGAGCCGAGGCTGATCGTGTGCGATCCGGACCGTCTTGCCGGCGTCGAACCGCTTGCCGCGTCGATCGGCGCCACGGTGCTGACGCTTGGCCGCGACGGTCAGGGAACGCTGGCCAGCCAGGCTTCGCGGCAGGCGACGGAGTTCAGCGACGTCGCGCGCGGGCCGGACGATCTCGCCGCCATCCTCTACACCTCCGGCACGACCGGCCGCTCCAAGGGCGCCATGCTCAGCCACGAGAATCTTGCGTCCAACGCCCGCGTGCTGGTCGAGCAGTGGCGCTTCGGCGCCGACGATGTGCTGATCCACGCGCTGCCGATCTTCCACACGCACGGCCTGTTCGTCGCCACCAACGTCATCCTGATGGCCGGTGCGACAATGTTGTTCGAGCAGAAATTCGACCCGGCGCGCATCCTGTCGCTGATGCCGCGCGCGACGGCCTTGATGGGCGTGCCGACCTTCTATGTGCGGCTGTTGCAGCAGGAGGGGCTGACGCGCGAGGCTGCAAAGACGATCCGGGTGTTCATCTCCGGCTCGGCGCCGCTGCTCGCCGAGACGCACAAGGCCTGGCGCGAGCGCACCGGCCACGCCATCCTCGAGCGCTACGGCATGACCGAGACCAACATGAATACCTCCAACCCCTATGACGGCGAGCGGCGCGCCGGCACGGTCGGCTTCCCCTTGCCCGGCGTCTCGCTGCGTATCACCGATCCCGAGACGGCCAGGCCGCGGGCCCAAGGCGAGATCGGCATGATCGAGGTCAAGGGGCCGAACGTCTTTGCCGGCTATTGGCGCATGCCCGAGAAGACCAAGGCCGAGTTCCGCGACGACGGCTTCTTCATCACCGGCGACCTCGGCCTGATCGACGCCGACGGCTATGTCCACATCGTCGGACGCGGCAAGGACCTGATCATCTCGGGCGGCTACAATGTCTATCCGAAGGAAATCGAGAGCGAGATCGACGCGCTTGATGGCATCAGTGAAAGCGCGGTGATCGGCGTCGCGCATCCGGATTTCGGCGAGGGCGTCACGGCTGTGGTGGTGCGCAAGCCGGGATCCACGATCAGCGCCGCCGACATTGCCGGCGCCATCGCCGGACGGCTGGCGAAATACAAGCACCCGAAGCAGGTGATCTTCGTCGACGAACTGCCGCGCAACACGATGGGCAAGGTGCAGAAGAACGTGCTGCGCGAGATGTATAAGGATATTTATGCGACAGCCAAAGCCGGCTAACAATTATCGAGCGGCGAACCTCGGAGATTAGCCGAGACGGTTATCAGGTGGTCATCCTAGGGCGGAGCAAGGAGCGAAGCGACGCACGCAGACCCTAGGATCCATGCCGTGACGCTACCGCGCTGCTAACATTGCAGAATTCTGCACCGTTGCACTCTGTCACAGGTCACGGAATGGATCCTCGGGTCAAGCCCGAGGATGACGACGCGCTAAAGAAGGCTTCGGCCAATCGCGGACGTTTGCGAGGGTTTCCCGAATGACGATGGGATCGAAAGGCCTACGCTCCAAACACCTTCTCGCCGCCGATCCAGACATTCGTCACGTCCAGGTTCTCGGACAGCCCAACAATGTCGGCAGCTGTCCCGTTGGCGAATCGCCCGAGCCTATGCGCCTGGCCGATTGCCTCGGCGGGATAAAGCGAGGCCATGCGCAAGGCCTCATCGAGATCGAGCCCGATGACGCGATGGACGAAGCGGACGGCGGAGATCATGTCGAGGTCGGCGCCGGCCAGCGTGCCGTCGACGAGCCTCAGGCTGCCGTCCTTGCGGTAGATGGTGCGGCCGTTGAGGGTGAACGACGTCATGTCGGTGCCGATCGTCGCCATGGCGTCGGTGACGAGCACGATCTTGCCCGGCCCCTGCTTGCCGCGCAGCGCAAGGATCATCGTTGCCGGGTGGACATGGATACCGTCGGCGATGATGCCGGCGTATAGGCCGCCGGTGTCGATCGCAGCACCGGCCAGGCCCGGCTCGCGGTTGCCGATCTGGCTCATGGCATTGAACAGATGCGTGACCACCGTGGCGCCGGCGGCGGCATAGGCTCTGGCCGTCGCGTAATTTGTGTCGCTATGGCCGAGGCTCACGATAACGCCGGCCTTGGCCAGCGCGGTGACACGAGCCGGCTCGACCGATTCCGGCGCGATCGTGGTGAGCAGCACCGGCAGATCCTGGCGCGCGGCGATCAGCGCGGCCTGGTCAGCGTCGGTCATCGGCCGGATCAGCGCCGGATCATGCGCGCCCTTGCGGGCCAGGCAAAGATGCGGACCTTCCAGATGCAGGCCTAGGAAGCCCGGCACCTTTTCCCGGGCCGCCTCGCCGCCCGCAGCGATGGCGGCGGCGGTGATCGCCGGCGTGTCGGTGATCAGCGTCACCAGCAGCGCCGTGGTGCCGAAAGGCGCGTGCGCCCGGCAGATGGTCTCGATCGAGGCGACATCGGGATGGTCGTTGAGCATGACGCCGCCGCCACCATTCACCTGGATGTCGACGAAACCCGGCACCAGCAGGCCGCCGCCGGTCTCAACCGCCGGAACGCCGGACGGAATGGCGCCGGCGGGCAGAATGGCCTCGACCATGTCGCCCTTGACGACAAGGGCCGCGTTGTCATGCCAGTCGGCGCCATCGAAGATGCGAGCGCCGGTGAGTGCGAAACGGTCGCTCATATGGTTTCCGTCACCTTGCGCAGGTTGCGCGGCGTATCGGGATCGAGGCCGCGATGGCGCGCGAAGGCCTCGACGAAGCCGTAGAAGGACACGATCAGCGGCAGCGGATCGGTCAGCGGATGGCCAGTGGCGACATGCGGCAGAAGCCTCGCGGCCTTGGCCCTGTCGGAGGTGATGAAGGCGGCGGCGCCCTTGGCCGTCAGGCCATCGGCCGCCTCGGCGACCGAGGGTTCGGATGCGTCTCGCGCGGCAAGCGCCAGAACCGGGAAACCCGGCCCGACCAGTGCCAGCGGCCCATGCATGACTTCCGCCGCGCTGTAGGCCTCGGCATGCATGGCGCAGGTTTCCTTGAACTTCAGCGCCGCTTCGCTGGCGATGGCGAAGGAGGGGCCACGACCGAGGATGAACAGCGACTGCGGGTCCTCCAAGGCGCCGGCGAGCGCCATCCAGTCGCAGCCGATCGCCTTTTCGAAATGAGCCGGCAGGCCGGCGAGCGCCTTCAGCAACGGCTTGTCATCGGTCGCGTGCGCCATCAGCGCCAGGCCGGCGACGGCCGAATTGACGAAGGTCTTGGTGGCCGCGACGGAGCGTTCCGGCCCGGCAAGGATATCGATGGCGTAATCGGATGCCCGCGCGAGCGGCGAGTCGGCGGTGTTGGTGATGGCGACGGTGAGCGCGCCGCCTGTCCGCGCCGTTTCGGCCATGGCGACGATGTCCGGGCTCTTGCCCGACTGCGAGACCGCCAGGCAGGCGGAGCCGCGCAGCCTGAGCTTTGCGCCGTATATGGAGGCGATCGACGGCCCGACGGAGGCGACCGCAAGGCCGGCTGTCAGCTCGACGGCATATTTCATGAAGGTCGCGGCATGATCGGATGAGCCGCGCGCCACGGTGACGACGAATTGCGGGTCGCGCTCGCGCAGGCCGCGTCCAGCCTCGGCCAAAACCGAAGCCGAGCCGTCGAGAAGGCGGGCGGCGGCTTCGGGGATCTCGTCGATCTCGCGCCGCATATGGGTGGTGGTGGCGCTCATGGCCGGATCTCCTCTCCCGGCCCGGTCAGCCGGAGTTCCGCGACGAAATCATAGGCGTCGCCCCTATAGACCGAGCGGGTGAACTCGATCACCTTGCCGCTCGCCAGATAGGAAATGCGCTCGATCTGCAAGCCGGCAACCCCCGGCGGCACTTCCAGGAGGCGCGCGTCGGCATCGCCGAGATTGGTGGCCGAGATGCGCTGCACGGCGCGCACCGGGCGATTGCCGGTCATGCCGAGCGCCGCATAAAGCGAGGAGCCGACCGCTTCGGGATCGGGCAGGACGCTGGCCGAGAGCGACGCGCGCTCGATCGCCAGCGGCGTGTCGTTGGCGATGCGCAGGCGCGCGACGCGCGCCACCAGCTCGGTCGAGGACAGGCCAAGCACCATCATCTCCTCCGGCGACGGCGCATAGAGGCCGCGGTCGAGCCAGACCGAACGCACAGTCATGCCGCGGCGCGCCATGTCCTCGGTGAAGGAGGTGAGCCGCGACAGCGACTGCTCGACGCGCTCCATGCGGGGCGCGACGAAGGTGCCCGAGCCGTGGCGCTGGACGAGGATGCCGCCCTTGACCAGATCCTGCACCGCCTTGCGCACGGTGACACGCGAGATATCAGCCTTGCTGGCGATGTCGCGCTCGGACGGCAACGCGTCGCCCGGGCCGATCAGGCCACGATTGACCGCTTCCTCGATGCTTTTCCGCAGTTGCAGATAAAGCGGCGCGCCACTCTGCGAGGATTCTTTCAGCATGGCGAAGATCTGGTCGGCGGCGCTCATCGGGCGGCCCCCGAGCCACCCGCGAAGAGGCGCACGGCCATCTGCACGGCGCCACCCAGCGCATCGTCGAGCGGCGCTTTCAGCAGCGCCTGGTAGCGCGCCGACAGGCGCGGCGCGTAAAGCGGCGCCAGCCCGCCGAGCAGGCAAAGCGGCGCGTCGTCGGCAAGATCGAGCGCGCCGAGCGAAGCCTCGACATCGGCCACCGCCTTGGCGAGGATGAAGTTGGCGACGAGGTCGCCCTTTTCGGCGTGCTCGAAAACCTTCGGCGCGAAGCCGCCGAAATCGCCGGGCTTGGCGTTGGTGGTGAATTCGACCACGTCCTCGGGATTGTTGCGGAAGACGGCCAGCATAGCGTCGGTCAAGGGGGAGCCCGGACGGATGCCGTCATAGGCAAGCAGCGTCTGCTCCAGCAGGTCGCGGCCGATGCGGGCGCCGCTGCCCTGGTCGCCGACCTGGAAGCCCCAGCCGCCGATGGCGCGGGACTTGCCCTCTTTGCGCGCCATATAGGCGGTGCCTGTGCCAAGGATGGCCATGGCGCCGTCACCGGAGCCGACCGCCCCCTCGAGCGCGATCTCGGCATCGGTTTCGACGCGGCTTCGGCTGAAGGGCAGGATTGCTTCGAGCTGCTGCCGGTAGGTGCCGACATTGGCGCCGGCCAACCCGAGAATGGCCGGGGTTTGCGGGATCAAATCCGGATCCGCGCCGGCGGCGAGGAAAGCCTGCCTGGCCGCTTCGACGATGTTGGCACGGGCGCCGGTGAGGTCGGTGCGGATGTTGGCGGCGCCGCTCCTGGCGCGACCGACGACGGCGCCGTCAACGGTCGCAAGGGCCGCCCTGCAGCTGGTGCCGCCGCCATCAATGCCAAGCACGAATTTCACGCGATTTCTCCTCGGGGCCGGATAATACCAATAAAATACCAATAGCCAAGAGTTAATTTCAGTTCAAAAAAGATTAAGCCGTATTTTATTGAAAATCCACGTCAATTCCCCGGCAAGCGCGCTGCGCGTCCTGAAATTCGTTAATGCGTGTGGACAAGTGGTATTTTTTTGGTATTGTTCGACCAGGTCGGAGGAAAATGGATGGCCGAGACGCGCACGGAAGCGCTTCACCAGAATGCCGAGGGGCTGGATGTCCAGGCCCCGGAAGCCATTCTGGCGTTCCTGGCCAACGCCCAGATCGAGGCCGCCAAAGCCGTGCACGGCGCTATTCCGGCGATCGCTGCCGCCGCCGAACTCATCGCGAAGCAGTTGAAGAGCGGCGGCAGGCTCGCCTATGCGGCGGCCGGCAGTTCCGGCCTGATGGCGGTGGCCGACGCGCTGGAATTGCCTGGCACCTTCGGCATCGCCCGCGACCGCATCGCCATCTTGATCGCCGGCGGCGACAATGCCTTCCGCACGCTGGCTGGCGGCCCCGAGGACGACACCGATGAAGCGTCGGCGGCGGTTGCCGCGGCCGCCATCGGCAAAGGCGACTGCCTGATCGCCATCTCCGCCAGCGGCTCGACCCCCTATGCGGTCCAGGCGCTGCAGGACGCGAAGAGCCGCGGCGCCGCAACCATCGCCATCGCCAACAATCGGGGCGCCGCGCTGTTCAATCAGGCCGATGTCGCCATCCTGCTCGAAACGCCACCCGAGCTGATCGCAGGCTCGACGCGCATGGGCGCGGGCACCGCGCAGAAGATCGCGCTCAACATGCTGTCGACGCTGGCCGCCATCCATCTCGGCCATGTCCATGACGGCTACATGGTCAATCTCACCGCCGACAACATCAAGCTGCGCGACCGCGCCGTGCGCATGGTCGCCGCCATCAGCGGCAAGAGCCGCGACGACGCCGCCCGCCTGCTCGAGGAGAGCGGCGGCGTGGTCAAGACCGCCATTCTGCTCGCCGCGGGCGCGGCAAACGCCGATGCGGCCGAGAAGATACTGGAAGGAACCGGCCAGAAGCTTAGGCCGGCGCTTTCCGAGATCGAGGGGAGCAAGGGGCGCTGAGCCTCTGTTCTCATCAAAACCGAACCTGAAAAAGGTCAACAGGGAGACTGAAGATGAAGACCAAACTACTGACGGCCCTTCTGCTCGGCACAAGCATTCTCGGCACCACCGGGATGGCCCTGGCCGAGGACGTGACGCTCAACATCGAAAGCTGGCGCGGCGACGACCTGACCATCTGGAAGGACAAGCTGATCCCGGCCTTCGAAGCCAAGAACCCCGGCATCAAGGTGGTGTTCGCGCCTTCGGCTCCGACCGAGTATGACGCCGCCCTCGGCGCCAAGCTCGCTGCCGGCTCGGCTGGCGACCTGATCACCTGCCGCCCCTTCGACAAGTCGCTCGAGCTGTTCAAGAAGGGCAACCTTGCCGACATCTCCTCGCTGCCCGGCATGGAGAACTTCTCGCCCGTCGCCAAGGCCGCCTGGCAGACCGATGACGGCAAGTCGAGCTTCTGCGTGCCGATGGCTTCGGTCATCCACGGCTTCATCTACAACAAGGACGCCTTCGACAAGCTCGGCCTTAAGGTGCCGACCACCAACGAAGAGTTCTACGCCGTGCTCGACAAAATCAAGGCCGACGGCACCTACATCCCGATGGCGATGGGCACCAAGGACCTCTGGGAAGCAGCGACCATGGGCTACCAGAATATCGGCCCGAACTACTGGAAGGGCGAGGAAGGCCGCGCTGCCCTGATCAAGGGCGAGCAGAAGCTGACCGATCCGCAATGGGTCGAGCCCTATAAGGAACTGGCCAAGTGGAAGCCCTATCTCGGCGACGGCTTCGAGGCGCAGACCTACCCGGACAGCCAGAATCTGTTCACGCTCGGCCGCGCCGCGATCTACCCGGCCGGCTCGTGGGAGATCGGTCTGTTCAACACCCAGGCGCAGTTCAAGATGGGCGCCTTCCCGCCGCCGGTGCAGAAGGCCGGCGACACCTGTTACATCTCCGACCATACCGATATCGGCATGGGCCTGAACGCGGCATCGAAACATCCGGAAGAGGCCAAGAAGTTCCTGTCTTGGGTCGCTTCGCCCGATTTCGCCACCATCTATGCCAACGCGCTGCCGGGCTTCTTCAGCCTGAACTCGACGCCGGTGAAGATGGAAGACCCGCTGGCGCAGGAATTCGTCTCCTGGCGCGGCAAGTGCAAGTCGACGATCCGCTCGACCTACCAGATCCTGTCGCGCGGCACGCCGAACCTCGAGAACGAGACCTGGGTTGAATCGGCCAATGTGATCAACGGCACCGACACGCCGGAAGCCGCGGCCAAGAAGCTCCAGGACGGCCTCGACAGCTGGTACAAGCCGGAGAAGTAAGTCTATCGATTGCAATGCCGGCCGGGAGCTTCCCCGGCCGGCATTCAAACAGATCCAGATAGCGATTGTCGGCGCAGCCTCCCGGTCTTACCCTCGATCTCGCGGGGAAGACGGAGCCGATCCGTCGCTGGCCTTGTCTAACCCCAGAGGGGACAGCCAGGCCGTGCATTGAGGCACCAGCTAGCATCATCGAACTGGAACCCAGAGACGGCGGGGAACCGAACTCATGGACACCGAAACCATGGCCGAAGAAACGCGAGCGAAAAGACCGATCCGCTGGCATGTCGGCGTCTTCCTGGCGCCGGCGGTGCTGGTCTACACCGCCTTCATGATCCTGCCGCTGTTCGGCACGCTGCAGCTCTCGCTGTTCCGCAACATCGAACAGTCGCAGGTCTTCGTCGGCTTCAGCAATTTTCGCACCCTGTTCGGCGATCCGAACTGGTCGGTGAATTTCTGGAATGCGCTCAGGAACAATGTCTGGTTCTTCATCATCCATATGCTGGTGCAGAACCCGATCGGCATCCTTCTGGCCGCGCTCCTTTCCAGCCCGAAACTGCGTTTCACCGCCTTCTACCGCACGGCGATCTTCGTGCCGACGATCCTGTCCTTCGTCATCGTCGGTTTCGCCTGGAAGCTGATCCTGTCGCCGATCTGGGGCGTGGCGCCGCATCTGATGGATTTCGTCGGCTTGAAGAGCTTCTTCACGCCCTGGCTCGGCAAGGAGCAATATGCGCTGACCGCGCTCAGCCTGGTCTCGGTGTGGCAGTTCGTCGGCATTCCGATGATGCTGATCTATGCGGCGCTGCTGTCGATCCCCGACGAGGTGATCGAGGCGGCCGAATGCGACGGCGTCACCGGCATGGCGCAGTTCTGGAAGATCAAGCTACCGCTGATCCTGCCCTCGATCGGCATCATCTCGATCCTGACCTTCGTCGGCAATTTCAACGCCTTCGACCTGATCTACACCGCGCAAGGCGCGCTCGCCGGGCCGAACTATTCGACCGACATCCTCGGCACCTTCCTCTACCGTGCCTTCTTCGGCTTCCAGTTGCAGGTCGGCGATCCGAATATGGGCGCGGCGATCGCCACGATCATGTTCCTGATCATCCTCGCCGGCGTCTGCGTCTACCTGTTCCTCGTGCAGACGCGCCTGCGTCGCTACCAGTTCTGAGGTACGCCATGAGCACAGCCACCCATTCGCTCCCCCGCACCATCGGCGCGCACGCGATCCTTATCACCTACACGGTGATCGCGCTGTTCCCGGTGATCCTGGTGGTGATGAATTCGTTCAAGTCCCGCGCCGGCATCTTCGGCGCGCCGCTGACGCCGCCGACGCCGAAGACCTTCGACCTGATCGGCTACACCACCGTCTTCGGCCAAGGCGATTTCTTCCACTATTTCCAGAACAGCCTGGTCGTCACCGTCGCCTCGCTGTTCTTCGTCTTGCTGTTCGGCGCGATGGCGGCTTTCGCGCTGTCGGAATACCGCTTCCGCGGCAACACGCTGATGGGGCTTTACCTGGCGCTCGGCATCATGATCCCGATCCGGCTCGGCACCGTCGCCATCCTGCAGCTGATGGTGGCGACGGGCTTGGTCAACACGCTGACGGCGCTGGTCCTGGTCTATACCGCGCAAGGCCTGCCGCTCGCCATCTTCATCCTGTCGGAATTCATGAAGCAGGTGTCCAACGACCTGAAGAACGCGGGCCGCATCGACGGGCTTTCGGAATACACGATCTTCTTCAGGCTGGTGCTGCCGCTGGTGCGCCCGGCGATGGCAACGGTCGCCGTCTTCACCATGATCCCGATCTGGAACGATCTGTGGTTCCCGCTGATCCTGGCGCCGTCGGAAGAGACCAAGACGGTGACGCTCGGCGCGCAGCTCTTCCTCGGCCAGTTCGTCACGAATTGGAACGCGATCCTGGCGGCGCTCTCGCTGGCGATCCTGCCGGTGCTGATCCTCTATGTCATCTTCTCGCGGCAGCTGATCCGCGGCATCACCTCGGGAGCCGTCAAGTGAGCGCAGTAAGACCCCTTCGCGTCGTCGTCGCCGGCCTCGGCAATATGGGCCGCAGCCATGCGCTGGCGTATCACACCAATCCGGGCTTCGAGATCGCGGCGCTGGTCAACCGCTCCGACGTGCCGCTGCCGGACGTGCTTGGACAGTACGGCATCCGCCGCTCCTTCGAGGATGTGTTGCACGACGAGAAGCCGGACGTGGCCGCGATCGCAACCTATTCCGACAGCCATGCCGACTATGCGGTGCGGGCCTTCGAGGCCGGTTGCCACGTCTTCGTCGAGAAGCCGCTGGCAACGACGGTGTCTGATGCGCAACGCGTCGTCGACGCCGCCAAGGCCAACGGCAGGAAGCTGGTGATCGGCTATATATTGCGCCACCATCCGTCCTGGATCCGGCTGATCGCCGAGGCGCGCAAGCTCGGCGGCCCGTATGTCTTCCGCATGAACCTCAACCAGCAGTCCTCCGGCCACACCTGGGAGACGCACAAGCAGCTGATGCGGACGACCTCACCGATCGTCGACTGCGGCGTGCATTATCTCGACGTCATGCTGCAGATCACCGACTCGAGACCTGTCGAAGTACGCGGCATGGGCGTGCGGCTCAGCGACGAGGTGGCGCCGTCGATGTACAATTACGGCCACCTGCAGGTGCTGTTCGAGGACGGCTCGGTCGGCTGGTATGAAGCCGGCTGGGGGCCGATGATCTCCGAGACCGCCTTCTTTGTGAAGGACGTGATGTCGCCCAGGGGCTGCGTGTCGATCGTCATGAAGGAGGGCGTGAAGTCCGATGACATCGACACCCACACCAAGACCTCGACCATCCGGCTGCATAGTGCGGCGACCGGACCCGACGGCAGCTTCGCCAAGGAAGACCAGCTGCTGTCGATGGAAGGCGAGCCGGGCCACCAGGAACTCTGCGACCTGGAGCAGGCCTTCCTGCTCAAGGCCATCCGCGAAGACATCGATCTCACCCGCCACGTGGACGATGCCGTGAAGTCGCTCGCCGTCTGCCTCGCCGCCGACGAGAGCGTGCGCAGCGGCAAGGCCGTCAAACTCTAGAACAGGAACGAAGCCGTGGGCTCGCTGAAGATCGAGAATGTGAAGAAAGCTTTCGGGCCGGTCGAGGTGCTGAAGGGCATCGACCTGCAGGTGAATGACGGTGAGTTCGTCGTTTTCGTCGGCCCGTCGGGCTGCGGAAAGTCAACGCTGCTGCGCGTGATCGCCGGGTTGGAGGATTCAACCTCCGGCCGCGTGCTGATCGACGGCGCCGACGTTTCCGTCACGCCGCCGGCGAAACGCGGCATCGCCATGGTGTTCCAGACCTACGCGCTCTACCCGCATCTGACGGTGAAGAACAACATGGCGCTGGGCCTCAAGCAGGCCGGCACGCCAGCCGCCGAGATCGAGCGGCGCATCAAGATCGCCTCCGCCATGCTGTCGCTCGAGCCCTACCTCGAACGCCGGCCTGCGGAACTGTCGGGCGGGCAGCGCCAGCGCGTCGCCATCGGCCGCGCCGTGGTGCGCGAGCCGAAGCTTTTTCTCTTTGACGAGCCGCTGTCGAACCTCGATGCGGCGCTGCGCGTCAACACCCGCCTTGAGATCGCGCAGCTGCATCGGCGGCTGAAGGCGACGATGATCTATGTCACCCACGACCAGGTCGAGGCGATGACGCTGGCCGACAAGATCGTGGTGCTCAATGCCGGCCGCATCGAGCAGATCGGCAGCCCGATGGAGCTCTACAATTCGCCGGCCAACGAATTCGTCGCCGGCTTCATCGGCTCGCCGAAGATGAACTTCATCGACGGCGCCAAGCTGGGCGAAACGGCGAAGACCATCGGCGTGCGGCCGGAGCATCTGACAGTCGATGCGAATTCCGGCGCCTGGAAGGGCACGGTGGTGCATGCCGAGCATCTCGGCGCCGACACCAACCTCTATCTCGACTGCCAGAAGGCCGGGCTGATCACGGTGCGCATTTTTGGCGTCTACAATGCCGAGCCGGGCGCAACGCTCTATGCAACGCCGGATGCGGCGAAGACGTATCGGTTTGGGGCGGATGGGAAGGTGCTGAGGTAAGCGCCAGCGCTCCCTTCTCCCCCTGTGGGAGAAGGTGGATCGGCGCGCAGCGCCGAGACGGATGAGGGGTGCTCCAGCGGAGGGCGACCTCAAAGACTGAAGGACCCGAGCCGCTTAATCCTGCTTGCGCCGAGATCCTTCCAACACCCCTCATCCGGCCGCTTCGCGGCCACCTTCCCCCACAAGGGGGGAAGGCGAGGTCGAGCTTACTCGTCCGCCTTGAAGGTCTGCTTCTGCTGACCGAGCCCTTCAATGCCGAGTTCCACCACGTCGCCGGCCTTCAGGAACACCGGCGGCTTCATGCCCAACCCGACGCCAGGCGGAGTGCCGGTGGAGATGATGTCGCCGGGATGCAGCGACATGAACTGGCTGAGGTATGAGACCAGATACTTCACGCCATAGACCATGGTCTTGGTCGAGCCGTTCTGCATGGTCTTGCCGTTGACGGTCAGCCACATCTTGAGATTCTGCGGATCGGCGACCTCGTCCTTGGTGACCAGCCACGGGCCGGTCGGGCCGAACGTGTCGCAGGATTTGCCCTTGGTCCATTGGCCCTGGCGCTCGGCCTGGAAGGCGCGCTCCGACACATCATGCGCGACGGCGTAGCCGGCGACATAATCCAGCGCGTTGTCCTCCGAAACATATTTCGCCGTCTTGCCGATGATGACGGCGAGCTCGACTTCCCAGTCGGTCTTTTCCGAACCGCGCGGGATCAGCACGTCGTCATCCGGCCCGACGATCGCCGAGCTTGCCTTCATGAAGATGATCGGCTCCGGCGGCACCGTGGCGCCGGTCTCGGCGGCGTGATCGGAATAATTGAGGCCGATGCAGATGAACTTGCCCGTGCCGGCGACGCAGGCGCCCAGGCGCGGCTTGCCGGATACCACCGGCAGCGTCTTGGGATCGAGCTTGGAGAGCATCTCCAGCGAGGCCGGATGAAGCGTCGTGCCGGCGATATCAGCGACATGAGCGGAAAGGTCGCGGATATTCCCATCCGCATCAAGCAGGCCGGGCTTTTCACTGCCAGCTTCGCCATAGCGCAACAACTTCATCTCAACGTTCTCCACCTTGCGGCCAGCGGCCGTTTTCATAAATTCCCGTCAAAGCCAGCGGACCGTAGTCGCCGACCACACCGGCGGCAAGCGAGCCCGCTGCGATGCCGACCAAATCGTCGAGATTTTCAGACATTTCGATCCGACCGCCTCGCCGACATCCCAGCCTTTCGTCAGATCGACCAGCCGCCGTCGATGTTGTAGGCCTGACCCGACGTGTAGGTGGCGCCGGCCAGATAAACGGCGAGATCGGCGATCTCCTCAGGCGTGCCGAGCCGGCCCATGGGCTGGCGGGCGATGAAGGCCGCTCGCGCTGCCTCATAGTCACCCTGCGCATGCATGCGGTCCTGCAACGACGGGCTTTCGACCGTGCCGGGGCAGATGGCGTTGCAGCGAATGCCCTTGGCGACATAATCGGCGGCGACCGCCTTGGTGAGGCCGACGACCGCGGCCTTCGTCAGTCCGTAAACGAAACGGTTCGGCACGCCCTTCTGCGAGCTTGCCAGCGAGGCCATGTTGATGATCGAGCCGTCGCCGCGCTCCAGCATGCCCGGCAGCACGGCGCGGATGGTGCGGATCATCGAACGGACATTGAGGTTGAGCGCGAAGTCGAGATCCTCGTCCTTCATCTCCAGGATCGAACCGCCATGGACGAAGCCGGCGCAGTTGAACAGCACATCGACGCGGCCGATCTCGGCGAAGGCGGAAGCGACGGCCGCGTCGTTCAGCACATCGAGTTTTCGCGTCGTAATGCCGGGGGTTTTGCCCAACTCCGCCAGCAACGGCTCGTTGATATCGGTGGCGTGAACGCTCGCGCCTGCCTTGGCGAAGGCCAGCGCGCTTGCCCGTCCGATGCCTTGCGCCGCGGCAGTGACCACAACAATCTTGCCCGCCAGATCCGCCATGTTCTTCTCCTCGCCTGCCTGGAGCGTCCGCCTCTAATCGATGGCCGGCCCGGCGTCGTGTACCAGACAGCCGGCGTCGTGCGGTCAGCCTCTGCTTCACAAATAAAGATGTTTTTTCTCGTTAAAGAACACGCTGACCAGCGTCAAGCCCGAACGCCATCACCTTCGCGACAGCGGCTGAACTGGCTCCGTCGCCCGGCGCGCCTCGGCGGGACGCCTCAGTCGCCGTAGGGCACCCAGACGTTCTTGACCTCGATGGCGCGGCGCAGGAAGGGCTCGCCGGCCGCCTCGCTCGACGTCCAATCGAGCGTGCGGCCATTGCCGGTCCAGACGCGCTTGAGGTTGCCGATGGAATCGGCCTCCGCCTTGGCGCAGGTGTCGGCATCGGCGAACAGCCAGAGCCCGTCGACATCGTCATGCTTGGCCAGCACGCCGGCGAGCTCGGCGCTGCGGCCGGTGACGATGTTGATGGCGCCGGCAGGCAAGTCGGAATATTCGATCACCTGGTAGAGATCGGTGGCCAAAAGCGGGTGCCGCTCCGACGGGACGGCGACCACGGTGTTGCCCATGGCGAGCGCCGGCGCCACCAGCGAGATTAAGTTGAGCAGCGGCTGGTTGTCCGGTGCGACGATGCCGACGACGCCGACAGGCTCATGCAGCGCAAGCGTCACGACGCGGGCCGGCGGCTGATGGACGCGGCCTTCGAACTTGTCGGCGAGGCCGGCATAGAGGAACAGCCGCTCGATCGACTGCTCGACCTCCTCGCGCGCAGCCTTGGCCGTAACGCCCATCAGCTGAACAAGGCGCGCGGCGAACTCGTCAGCGCGGCCGGACAAGTTCTCGGCGAAATAGTAGAGCACCTGGCTGCGGTTATAGGCGGTCGCATCCGGCCAGGTCTTGCAGGCGCGGGCGGCGGCGACCGCGTCGCGGATATCCTTGCGGTTGCCGAGACCGACTTCGCCCGCAAGCTTACCCCTGGCGGTGGCGACGGCCAGGGAATAGTTGCCGTCCGGCCTGACCTGCTTGCCGCCGATGAAAAGCTTTGCCGTGCGGTCGATGGCCATGCCGTCGGCCTGTTCGACCGGCTGGGCGGACCCGGGGGCCGACGGCTTGATGGCCGGGCCAATGGGAAGCTTTGCCGCCAGATATTCGAACATGCCTTCGCGGCCGCCCTCGCGACCAAAGCCGCTTTCGCGATAGCCGCCGAAGCCGCAGGCGGCGTCGAACATGTTGGTGCCGTTGACCCAAACGACGCCGGCCTTCAATTGCGGCGCGACATGCAGGGCCAGATTGACGTTCTCGCTCCACACCGAAGAGGCAAGGCCATAGCGCGTGTTGTTGGCAAGCTCGATCGCTTCCTCGGTGTTGCGGAAGGTCATGGTCGCCAGCACCGGGCCGAACACCTCTTCCTGCGCGAGAATGTTAGCCGGCGAAACAGAAGTCGCCAGCGTCGGCAGGTGATAGTAGCCGGAGGACGGCAAAGCGGCGTCCGGCTGCCAGCAGACGGCGCCCTGTTTCGCGCCCTCGGCGATCAAGCCCTTGACGCGGTCGAGCTGGGTGCGGTCGACCAGCGGGCCGATATCGGTGTTCTTGTCGAGCGGGCTGCCGACGCGCAGCCGGCTCATCCTGACCTTGACCTTGGCGATGAAGGCCTCGGCGATGCCCTCCTGCACAAGAAGGCGCGAGCCAGCGCAGCAGACCTGGCCCTGATTGAACCAGATGCCGTCGACCAGGCCTTCAACGGCGCTGTCGAGATCGGCATCCTCGAAGACGATGAAGGCCGATTTGCCGCCGAGCTCCAGCGACAGCTTCTTGCCCGAGCCGGCCGTTGCCTTGCGGATGATCTTGCCGACTTCGGACGAGCCTGTGAAGGCGATCTTCTGCACGCCGGGATGATTGACGATGGCCGCGCCCGCCTCAGGTCCGCCCTGGACGATGTTGACGACGCCCTTCGGCACGCCGGCACGCTCGCAGATCTCTGCGAACAGGATAGCGGTGAGCGGCGTGAATTCGGCGGGCTTCAACACCACCGTGCATCCGGCAGCCAGCGCCGGCGCGATCTTCCAGGCCAGCATCAGCAGCGGGAAATTCCACGGGATGACCTGGCCGACGACGCCGACCGGCTTGTGGTCGGGAAAATCCTTTTCCAGCGTCTGCGCCCAGCCGGCATGATGGATGAAATGGCGGATTGCCAGCGGCACGTCGATGTCGCGGCTCTCGCGGATCGGTTTGCCATTGTCGATCGATTCCAGAACGGCGAACAGGCGCTGGTGACGCTGCATGGCGCGGCCGATGGCGTAGAGGACTTTTGCGCAGGCGTAGCCGGAGGAAGCCGACCATTTCGGCAGCGCCTTGGCGGCGGCGGTTACCGCGGCATCGATGTCGGCCGCGCCGGCATCCGAGACCTTCGCAAGCAGCTTGCCGGAGGACGGCTCGCTGGTCTCGAAAATCTTGCCGCCGGCCGCCGCTTTCCAGGCGCCGTCGATGAACAGGCTCTTTGAGAAATCGCGTGCGGCGAGCCAGGCATCGGCCTCGTTGCGGGCTTCCGGCGCCGGACCGTATTCCATGGCGTGATAGCGTTCGAGGATGTTCATGGGGCGCTCCTTTACCCTCCCCCTTGTGGGGAGGGTCGATCGGCAAAGCCGATCGGGGTGGGGGTAAACGGTTGATGGTTCGGTTCATTGGATAGGCTATTTTGGTTTTACGACCCCCACCCCGCCGCTGCGCGGCGACCCTCCCCACAAGGGGGAGGGTGGGAGCCTACGCCATCGCGTGGCGATGGTTGGCCGAGTAATGGCCGGTCAAATGATGCTCGAGCTGGCGTTCGATGTCGGTGAGCAGGCTCGACGCGCCGAAGCGGAACAGGTCCGGCTCCAGCCACGGCCGGCCGAGCTCCTCCTTCATCAGCACCAGCCAATCGAGCGCGACCTTGGCGGTGGAAATGCCGCCGGCCGGCTTGAAGCCGATGAGATAGCCGGTCTCCTCGAAATAGGCGCGGATGGCGCGCACCATGGTGAGGCCGACGGGGAGCGTGGCGTTGACGCTCTCCTTACCGGTCGAGGTCTTGATGAAATCGGCGCCCGCCATCATCGCCACCATGGAGGCAAGCATGACATTGCGCAAAGTGGCGAGATCGCCGGTGCCGAGGATGACTTTCAGATGCGCATCGCCGCAGGCCGCGCGCATGGCGACGATCTCGTTGAACAGCTCGCGCCATTTGGCGCCGTAGACCAGGCCGCGCGGAATGACGACGTCGATCTCGTCGGCGCCGTCCTTCACCGAGGCCTCGATCTCCTGCAGGCGGGTCGACAGCGGCGCAAGCCCGTGCGGGAAGGCGGTGGAAACCGCGGCGACGTGAATGCCGGTGCCGCGCAGGGCATCGACCGCCGTGGCGACAAAGGGATGGTAGACGCAGACCGCCGCCGGACGGATGGTTTCGCCTGAGATGCCGAGACCTTCGGCGATGTCGCGGCGCAGCGGATTGATCGCCTTGGCGCAGAGCCGGCGCACGCGCTCATCGGTGTCATTGGAATTCAGCGTTGTCAGGTCCATGCAGGCGATGGCGCGCAAGAGCCATGCGGCCTGGTTGTCGGCCTTGATCGACCGCCGCTTGGTCAGCGTCGCGACGCGGCGCTCCAGCGCCGAGCGGTTGACGCTGCGCACCGATTCCAGAAAGCCGAGATCGAGCTTCATGCCAGGGTTGCGGGCAATGCCGTGTTCCAGTGGCAGCGGCGTGTTGGCGGCGGCGCGCGCCGGCAGCGGCATCACCTTGGACGCGCCAGCGCCTGCTTCGCGGATCGTGCTCATCTCCTGCCCTTTCATTCAGCTGTTTACGCCGCTTTTCCTGGTGCGTGTCGTTTTCCCAAAACCGCTCAACACTTTTGGGCGACACGCACAAAGATAGCCCGTGAAGCGATGCTTCACGAGTCTTTCAAAGGCTCATAGCGGAAAAAGGCAGCCGAGGCAGTAGATTTTTGACCGTATGGTCAAAGCAAGACGCCGAGTGAACGCTCCCGGCGGTTGGAGATTGGCCGAAACGCCCATCCCTTCGTCATACTCGGGCTTGACCCGAGTATCCATTCCGTGCCTCAGCCGCAGAGCGCGATGGCGCAGATTTCTGTAGCCGCCGCGACGCCTTAGCCGACGAAGGCGCGCTCGACGACGAAGCTGGCCGGGTGGCTCAAGGAACCTTCCTGGAAGCCGAGGCTCTCGGCGAGTTCCTTGACGTCCTTCAGCATGTGCATCGAGCCGCAGATCATGATGCGGTCGGTCTCGGGATTGAGCTTGTCGATGCCGAGATCGGAATAGAATTTTCCGGAGCCGATCAGCGCGGTGATGCGGCCCATGCGCGCCGATTCCTCGCGCGTCGTCGAATTGTAGAGCGTGACGCGGCCGGCGGTCAGCTCGCCGATCAGAGGATCGCTTTCGAGCGCCGCCACCAGCTCCTGGCCGTAAGTGAGCTCGGCAATGTCGCGGCAGGTGTGGGTGAGGATCACCTGGTCGAACTTCTCATAGGTGTCGGGATCGCGCAGCAGGCTGGCGAAAGGCGCGATGCCGGTGCCGGTCGAGATCATGAACACGCGCTTGGCGGGCGTCAGCGCGTCGAGCACCAGCGTGCCGGTCGCCTTCTGGCGCATGATGACGGTGTCGCCGACCTGGATCTTCTGCAGCTCGGAGGTGAGCGGGCCATCCGGGACCTTGATCGAGAAGAATTCCAGCTCGTCGTCCCAGGCGGGGCTGGCGACCGAGTAGGCGCGGAAGATCGGCTTCTCGGCATTGGGCAGGCCGATCATGACGAACTCGCCGGAGCGGAAGCGCAGCGACTGCGGGCGGGTGATGCGGAACGAGAACAGCCGGTCGGTGTAATGCTTCACCGACACCACGGTCTCGGCATAGACATTGGCCGGAATCGGGAACTGCAGCGGCCTTGCGCCGGCGGTGTTCAACGCGGATGTCGTGTTCATCAAACCCAACTTTCCGGCCCAGACAAACGCACTGGGCGCCAAACTTTCTCCTGCGCGTCCGAACGATCAGGTCCCGACGTGCCCGCTGCACATTGCCAAGCGGTAAGCTCTTGTGTCCGAAACTTATTAGTATACAAATGATCTTGAGGTCAAGATGGCCACGTAAAATGCCTTTCCAAACCAAGGCATATCCGTAGTCCTGCTATTTCGGGTTTCGGCAATGATTGAGAAATTTTCGGCGTCCGCGGGAAGCGTCGTAGCAGGGATCGACGTCGGCGGAACCTTCACCGACCTGCTTTTGATCGACGGCAAAGCGGGCGGCAGGGTCCATATCGCCAAGACGCCGACGACCGTCGAAAACCAGGCCTTCGGCGTGGTCGCCGCGCTTGGCGCGACCGGCTTTCCGATCGACGGCATCGACCTGATCGTGCACGGCACGACGACCACGACCAACGCCGTGCTGGAACGCCGGCTGGCGCGGACCGGCATGATCACCACGCGCGGCTTTCGCGACGTGATCGAGCTTGGCCGCCGCACTAGGCCGCAGGCCTATGGCATGACCGGCACTTTTGTCCCCGTCATTCCCCGCGACCTTCGGCTCGAAGTGTCGGAACGGGTCGAGGCTTCGGGCGCGGTGCGTATTCAACTCGACGAAGCCGAGATGCGCGATGCGGTGAAGAAGCTGCTCGACGCCGGCTGCGAATCCCTCGTCATCCACTTCCTGCACTCCTATGCCAACCCGACGCATGAGCGGCGCGCCGCCGAAATCGCGGCGGAGCTTTGGCCGAACGGCCACATCACCACCGGGCATGCGCTGCTTTCGGAAGCGCGCGAGTTCGAGCGAGGCGTGACGGCCGCCGTCAACGCCTCGGTGCAGCCGATCCTAGAGCGTTATGTCGAACGGCTGCGCAAGGAGCTGGCGGCAAAGGGCTATGCCCGCGACTTCCTGATCATGAACGGCAATGGCGGCATGATCTCGGCGCGTTTCGTCACGCTGGAATCGGCCAAGACCGTGATGTCCGGCCCGGCTTCCGGCGTCATCGCCGCCGCCTACACGGGCAAGCGCGGCGGCTTCGGCAATCTCGTCACCTATGACATGGGAGGCACCTCGACCGACGTGGCGCTGATCCGCAATGCCGAGCCGGCTGTCTCCAACGAGATCGAGATCGAATATGCGATGCCGATCCATGTGCCGATGGTGGCGGTGCATACCGTCGGCGCCGGCGGCGGCTCGATCGCGCGCGTCGACGCGGCCGGGCTGATCCAGATCGGCCCGGAAAGCGCCGGTGCCAATCCCGGCCCGATCTGCTATGGGCGCGGCGGCGCCGAGCCGACCATCACCGACGCCAATCTGGTGCTCGGACGGCTGGCGCCGAAGAAGCTGCTCGCGGTCGACAACCCGGTCACCGTCGAGCGCGTCACCGGCATTTTCGAGGCCAAGATCGGCAAGCACACCGGCCTTTCCGGCGTCGAGGCCGCGGGCGCCGTTCTGCGACTCGGCAACATGAAGATGGCCGGCGCGATCCGCATGGTGTCGGTCTCGCGCGGCCACGACCCGCGCGATTTCGCGCTGTTCGCCTTTGGCGGCGCCGGGCCGCTGCATGCGACGGCGCTTGCCCGGGAGCTCGGCCTGCCGCGCGTGCTGGTGCCCGCGCGCCCCGGCATCACCAATGCCCTGGGCTGCGTCGTCGCCGATCTGCGCCACGATTTTGTCAACACGATCAACCAACCCGTGGCGAGCCTCGACGAGGCCTCGCTTCGCGAGGTACTGGAACGGCACCGTAACGAAGGCGAGGCGCTGATCGCCAAGGAAGCGGTGAAGCCGGACGCGATCCGCGTCACGCATTCCGCCGACATGCAGTTCGTCGGCCAGACGCATATCATCAATGTGCCGCTGCCGTCGTCCTCGGTTTCACGAGAAACGCTGCAGCAATTGTTCGAGAAAGCCTATTTCGCCCGCTTCAAGGTCGAGCTGCCGGAAATCCGCGCCAATCTCGTCAACCTCAACACCTCGGTCACCGGCGTGCGGCCGCAGATCGATTTGTCGCGGCTGATCGACCCGGCGGGGCGCGCGGCAACGCTTGACGAAGCGCGGCGCGAGATCCGCCCGGTCTGGTATCACGGCACCTGGCACGACACGCCGGTCTATGCCCGCGAAAAGCTGCCGCTCGACGCAGTGATCGAGGGGCCGGCGATCCTGGAACAGATGGACGCCACCACGGTGCTCGAACCCGGCGACCAGGCGCGCTCGGACGCGGACGGCAACATCATCATCGACATCGGCGAGGCTTGAGATGGCAAAGCTCGACACGATCACGCTTTCGGTGCTGCAGGCAGCCCTGCAGCAGGTCTGCGACGAAATGGACCTGACCTTCTCGCGCGCGGCTTTCTCGCCGGTCATCGCCGAGGCCAATGACCGCTCGGACGGCATCTATTCGGCGGTCGACGGTTCGCTGATCGCGCAAGGCAGCCAGGGCCTGCCGGTGTTCGTCGGCGTCATGCAATATTCGACCAGGACGGTGATCGAGATGATCGCCGACGGCCGTTGCCTGGCGCCCGAGCCGGGCGACATCTACATCGTCAACGACCCCTATCTCGGCGGCACGCATCTGATGGATGTTCGCTTCGTTATGCCGGTCTATCGGAGCGGCAAGATCTTCTGCTGGCTGTCCAACACCGGCCACTGGCCGGATATCGGCGGCTCGGTCCCGGGCGGTTTTTCCGCCTCGGCCACCGCGGTCGAGCAGGAAGGCTTGCGGCTGCCGCCGGTGAAACTGTTCAAGAACGGCGTGCTCGACCCCGAGATCTACGCCATCATC